>NZ_JBZYWK010000005.1:0-234940 GCF_059115385.1 Occallatibacter sp. FHG110214_02
CTATGACCTGCTCCCGCGCCTCATCCGCGCCAGCGAGTGGGAACTCATTGAGCGCGGCCTCACTCAGCGCATCACCGCTCTCAATCTCTTCCTTCGCGACATCTACTCGGAAGCCCGCATCCTCAACGAGCGCGTAGTCCCGCAGGAGCTGGTCTATAGCTGCAAGCAGTTCCGCCGCCAGATGCGCGGCCTTCAGGTTCCGCGCAACGTTTACATCGCCGTCATCGGCTCGGACCTGCTGCGCCTCAACACCGGCGAATTCGTAGTCCTCGAAGACAACCTGCGCGTTCCCTCCGGCGTAAGCTACATGCTCACCAACCGCCGTGTCATGAAGCGCACCTTCCCCGAGCTCTTTCACAACTACGGCGTGCGCCCCATCGAGCGTTACCCGCAACTGCTGCTCAACACGCTCCGATCACTCGCGCCCGAAGGCCGCCCCGAGCCGAACATTGTCCTGCTCACTCCCGGCGTCTTCAACTCGGCTTATTTCGAGCACACCTATCTCGCCCGCCAGATGGGCATCGACCTCGTAGAAGGCCGCGACCTCGTCACACACGACAACATCGTTTATATGCGCACCACTGACGGCCTCAAGCGCGTCGATGTCATCTACCGCCGCGTTGACGACGACTTCAGCGACCCGCTCATCTTCCGTCCCGATTCGATGCTAGGCTGCGCAGGCCTCTTCAACGCCTATCGCGCCGGCAACGTAACGGTGACTAACGCCTTCGGTACCGGCGTAGCCGACGACAAAGCTCTCTACGCCTACGTCCCGCGCATCATCCGCTACTACCTCGGCGAAGACCCGATTCTCAACAACGTAGAAACCTATCTGCTGACCGAAGAAAAGGAACGCCAACACGTTCTTGCCAACCTCGACAAACTCGTCGTCAAAGCCGTAGGAGAAAGCGGCGGATACGGCATGCTCATCGGCCCGCAGTCCACCGCGGCGCAGCGCGAAGAGTTCGCCCGCCGTATTGAAGCCAACCCGCGCAACTACATCGCCCAGCCCACGCTCGATTTTTCCCGTGCGCCATGTCTCATCGGCGACCACCTCGAACCGCGCCATGTCGATCTGCGTCCTTACATCCTCTTCGGCGACAAGGTAAACATCGTCCCCGGCGGACTCACCCGTGTAGCCCTTGAAAAGGGCTCGCTCGTGGTGAATTCCTCGCAGGGCGGCGGCAGCAAAGACACATGGGTACTGCAGGACTGATGAACACAGCCATCCGAGAAAACGCAAGCATGTTGAGCCGCGTCGCAGACAGTCTCTACTGGATGAGCCGTTACCTGGAGCGCGCCGAAAACACCGTGCGCCAGCTCGACGTAACCATGAATCTTATGCTCGACCCCGGCGGAGCCAGCGCAGACACCCGCTGGCATCGCTTCGTCGCCGCTCTCGGCAACCCGCCCAACCTCGAATGGAACGGCAACCTCGACGAGATGGCCTGGAGGCTCATCTTCGACAGCACAAACCACGCATCCGTGGTCTACTGCATTAACGCCGCCCGCGAAAACGCCCGCCAGGTCCGCGAAGAAATCTCCTCCGAACAGTGGCAGCGCCTCAACCGCCTCTATCACCACATCCATTCGCCCGCCACGCAGGCGCAGGCCCGCGTCAACATGAGTGATGTCTTCTCCTCCATCCTCGACGGCATCCACCTCTTCAAAGGCGTGAGCGACACCACCATGATTCACGGTCAGGGATGGCAATTCATCCGCCTTGGACGCTACCTTGAGCGCTCCTACAGTACGGCCACCCTGCTCGAAGTCTCCTACCCCGATCTAGCCGCCATCTGCGATCAGGAGCAATCCAGTTATAGGTATCTCGAACAGGTCGGCCTCCTCCGCTGTTGCACAGCCTTTGAAGCCTACTGTCAGGTCTACACCGCCGACATCGTAGCCGACCGCATCCTCGAATTCCTCCTGCTCAACCGCGACTTTCCTCACGCCATCCGCTACTGCGTAGAAAGCACGCTCGACGCCGTCGAAGCCATCCAGCGCAGCGGTGGCCGCCGTCCTCCCGAAGAACTCCGCGCCTCTATCGGCCGCCTCAATGCCATGCTCGGATACACCACCATCAACGAAATCGTCTCCGAAGATGCCGCCACATTCCTGCACTCCATCCGCAAGCAATGTATGGCCACCCACGAGCAGATCTATCGTCACTACGTCCACTACAGCATCCAATCGGCCCTGACCGTCTGAGAGCGAAATGAACTTCTATTCCATCCGCCACCTCACCCGCTTCCGCTACTCCCGCTCCATCAGCGAGAGCATCATGGAAACGCGCATGCACCCGCGCTCGGACGCTCTCCAGCACTGCCTCTCATTCTCGCTCTCCGTCAGCCCCCGTTGCCGCGTCTTCGCCTACCGCGACTACCTCGGCAACAACGTGCACCACTTCGACATTCCCGGCGACCACAAGCAGCTCATCATCATCGCCGAGTCCGTAGTCGAGCAGCAGACCGCACCCGACGTCCCCGCCTTTCTTTCCCCTGACGCATGGCAAGCCCTCGACGATCTCATCCAAACCGGCGACTATCAGGAAATGCTTTTGCCAAGCACCTACGTCATCGAATCCCCCAAACTCATCGAATTCGCCAGGCAGTTAGAAGTCACCCGCCGCGATGACCCTGCCATGCTCGTCCATGAGCTGAACCAGCGCCTCTTTGAGTACTTCGAGTACGTCCCCAAATCCACGCGCGTCGATTCCCCCATCGACGAAGCCATCGCTACCCGCCGCGGCGTCTGCCAGGACTTCACCCACACCATGATCGCCCTGCTCCGCCACGTCGGCATCCCCGCCCGCTACGTCTCCGGTTATCTCTATAGGGGAAGGGAAGATCACGACCGCTCCACCCCCGACGCCACCCACGCCTGGGTAGACGTCCTGCTCCCCTACCTGGGCTGGGTAGGCTTTGACCCCACCAACAACCTCGTCGCCCATCACCGCCACATCCGCACCGCCGTAGGCCGCGACTACGCCGACGTCCCGCCCACCCGCGGCATCTTTCGCGGCCAAACCGACTCCGAACTCTACGTAGCTGTCCACGTCGAAGCCGGTGAAAAAGCTCCCGAACTCGACCGAAACCTGCCAATTCCTGAGGATTGGTCCGTTCTCGTCGAGCGCGCGCAGGAGCCAGTTCCCGCCGCCGCGCCCTCTCTGGAACTCCAGCAGATGCAGCAACAGCAATAAAGTCAGCAATCTTTATGGGATCTTTTGACTTCCCTTTATAGATTCTTCATTGAATACCCAGTGAATTTCCGAAAAGATCTCTTTTAAGATTCTTCCGCCACTTCCGTCCCCGCGGCATACGGAGAATTCTCAAACTCTGATTTTGTTTTTCAGAGTACTGCCAGCTACGCTCGGCAGTACTCCCTGCAACAAAAAGAAGCGGCAGAAATTTCTTCCGCTCGCAATTGAGTTTTTCTTTGGAGGAACAGACGTGAAAAGATTCCTTATGGGATGGATGCTTCTCTGCATCCTTTCCATCACTTCCTGCCTTTGTGCCCAGACTGCATTTACCTCGCTGCGCGGCACCATCAAGGACCCCGCCGGAGCCCTTGTCCCCGGAGCCAAGGTCACCATCAAGGACAGCACCTCGGACCGTACCTACACCGCCACCGCAAACTCTGGTGGTGAATATCTGTTCGCGCAGATTCCTCCCGCGAAATATGTAATCACGGTCTCGGCTTCCGGCTTTGGTGACCAGTCCAAGTCCGCAGAACTGCTCGTCAACCAACCGGCCACTATCGACTTTGTTCTTTCAATTCAGTCCACAGCCGTCACCGTGGACGTCTCCGGCACTGCCCAGACGCTCAACACCACCGACGCCTCGCTCGGCAACTCCATGGGCAACACCATGATTCAGGCCATACCTACGGAAACCCGTAACGTGCCTGACCTGCTCGCCCTCCAGCCCGGCGTTCTCTATCTTCCCGGCACCACCGACTCCCGCACCGGCGCCGTCAATGGCGGCCGCTCCGATCAGGGCAACATCACCATCGACGGTATCGACGACAACGACCAGATCAGCGGTACCGCCTTCACCGGCGTTCTCCGCCAGACCCAGGACTCCATCGAGGAGTTCCGCGTCGTCACCGGCGGCGGCAACGCCGACGCGGGCCGCTCTTCCGGCGCACAGGTCTCCATGGTCACCAAGTCCGGCACCAACAAATTCCACGGCGGCGCCTACGAGTACCATCGCCCCACCTTCACCGTCGCCAATGACTGGTTCGTCAAGCAGGCGCAGGTCGCAGGCGACCAGCCCAACATCCCCGGTAAGCTCATCCGCAATATCTTCGGCGCGGATCTCGGCGGTCCCATCAAGAAGGACAAGCTCTTCCTCTTCATGAACTACGAAGGAAGCCGTCAGGCGGAAAACGCCCCAGTGCAACGGACCGCGCCGACAGCCTCTTTCCAGCAAGGCATCCTCAGGTATTTTGATGGGGGCAATAATGTCATCACTCTGGAGCCCGGTGATGTGGCCAACCTTGACAGCGGCTGCACTGCAGTCTGCAACTCGGCTGATTATCCCAACCCGCCCGGACCCGACCCGATGGCTGTTGAATACTTCAACTCCATGCCCGCAGCAAACGGCACCGGCCTGGGAGATCATCTCAACACCGGCTCCTACACCTTCTCATCTCATAATCCTAAGAACTACGACACCTACATCGCGCGGCTCGATTACACGCTCTCCCCTCGCCACAGCATCTTCGTGCGCGGCCAGTTGCAGAAAGACGCTATTCTTGCGGTCGAGCAGTTCCCCGGACAGGGCCCTTCCAGCAGCACCGTTGCCGATAACCGCGGCCTGATTGCCGGCCACACTTGGACCATCAAGAACAACCTCATCAACGATTTCCGCTACGGCTTCGTCCGCCAGGCCGGCGGCACTGCGGGCGCTGGCAAGGGCAGCTACGTGGACTTCCGCGGCATGGACACCGCCACCTCGGAGTCTCGCAGCACCATTACTACTACCCCGGTCAACAACATTGTGGAAACCCTCTCGTGGACCAAGGGAAGCCACTCCTTGTCCTTCGGCTTCAACTGGCGCGGCGTCTCCCATAGCAGCATCTCCGACAGCAACTCGTATGATGGCGCCAGCACCAATCCATCATGGCTCGCCGGTAACGCTCCCTCGCCTGCCATCACCCCCGCATCTGCCACTGATTACAAGTACGCTTTTAACAACTTGGTAGGCTCTATTCCTTCGCGTACAAACAACTACAACTATCATGTAGATTCAGCTTCCTCCGGCACCGCGCTGGCCGAGGGCGTACCCGTCGAGCGGCACTTCAAGGCAAACGAGTATGAGGGCTACGCGCAGGACTCCTGGCGCATCAAGCCGAATCTTACCTTCACCTTCGGTCTCCGCTACACCATCCTCCAGACCCCTTGGGAGACCAAGGGGCAGGAAGTCATTCCCACCGTGGATACGCACCAATGGTTCGAGGAGCGCGGAAAGGCTGCAGCAGCCGGCAAGGTCGACCAGCCGCTGCTGAGCTTCGCGCCTGGCGGTAAGTTCTACAACAAGCCCGGCTTCTTCCCCATGAACAAGAACAATTTCGCTCCGCGCCTGGCTATTGCCTACGCGCCAAGCGCCCACACCTCCTTCCGCGCCGGCGCCGGTATCTTCTATGACCACTTTGGCGAAGGTATGGTCAGCACCCTCTCCAGCCGTGCCTCCTACGGCATGTCCACCTCCATCACCAATCCTGCCTCGGTCTATGGCATTGAAGGTTCCTGCGCCGTCTACGATGCGGACACCTGCCCCCATCCGGCCGCGCCGCGCTACACGGGACGCAACAACCTTCCCAACATCGATCTGGGGCAGGCGCCGCCTACCACGGCAAGCTTCCCGTATACGTATCCCGATTATTCGCTTGCCATCAAGGCAGGCGTGGATAACCACATTAAGGCTCCTTACTCCGAGACCTTCAACCTCTCCTTCCAGCACGAGTTTGCCGGAGGTCTCACCTTCGAGGCTGCCTACGTCGGTCGCATCGGGCGCCACCTCCTTCAGAACCTCGACATCGCCGAGCCCGTCAATTACGTCGATCCCAAAGGCGGCGGCGACTACTTCTCCAATGCCACCAAGATGTCTAAGCTCGCTGACGCAAATGGTGGCGCTGGCGGCCTTACAGAAGGCACCTACAATAACCCCAGCGACTGTAGGGGAGCAATCGGTTACGCTGTGACACTCGCCCCCATTCCATACTTCGAAGATGTCTTCCCCTTTATGAAGAACGTCTGCGGTCTGGGCGAAAACGCCACTACGGCCATTTACAACAACGAGTGGGCATGGGCGCGCTATACGTACGGAGAAACCAACGCCATCTATGACCTTGACTACGGCGACCCGAGCGCAGTTGACTCGCTCGGTAACCCGGAGCTTCACTTCTTCCAGAACCAGTTCTCCTCCTTCTATACCCTCTCCTCAATCGGCAATAGTGCCTACAATGCTGGGCAGTTTACCCTTCGCCACCCCATGAGCCACGGCTTCGCTGGCGACCTCAGCTATACCTGGTCCAAGTCCATCGACATGGGCTCCGACACGGAAGCGCACTCCTTCTACGGCGGCAGCTCCCTGTCGTCCATCTACAATTCTTGGAACCCCGGACTCAACAAGGGGGTCTCCGAATTCGATACCCGCCACCTCATCACCGCCGACTACCTCTATCTGCTGCCTTTTGGCCGCGGCAAAGCCTACGGCGGCAACTCCAACGTCCTCCTCGACGCCCTCATCGGCGGCTGGCAGCTCTCCGGTGGCCTCCACTGGTCCAGCGCGCTTCCTTTCTCGCTCTACGATCCCGGCTGGAACACCAACTGGGAGCTTTCGAGCTACACCACCGTCACCGACCCATCGAAGACCAAAGTCAAGCGTCGCTATGATGCGAACGGCAATCCGCAGTACTTTGACGACGATGGGAACACCATTGCGTTTGGCGCTTATACCGGCACCCCGGTCCGTCTCTCCTATCCCGGGGAAGCCGGTCAGCGCAACCGCTTCCGCGGCGACGGCTTCTTCAACCTTGACTCCGGCCTCTCCAAGACCTGGAAGACCGGCGAATTCGGCAAGCTCAAGTTCGCCTGGGAGGTCTACAACGTCACCAACACTGTTCGTTTCGACCCGCAGTCGATTGCGGCCCAGCTCACCTCCACTGGCCTTGGCATAGCCAGTAACCCCACGCTCTCCACCCCCCGCCGTATGCAGTTTGCCCTGCGCTACGACTTCTAAGCCGCAGCGTCACAAACCAGAACGCCGGAAGAGCCTAAGCTCTTCCGGCGTTTTCCTTTTCTCTGCCTTCCTGTGGAAAACCTGTGTCAAGCCTTTTCATAGGAAATATTTCCTAAGTCCTTTATCATCAACGCAAAAATCCTCGACCAATTTGCGCTCAATTATGGGCATTTATGCCACACTAAGAATGAGTAGAAAAACGGCCCGGTTCCGCAAAGGAACCGGGCCGTTCTATTTTCCCGTTAACTCGCTGACTCGCTAAGCGCCGCTAACTAGCCAACCCAAAAGAAAGGAGCCCACATGCACCCAATAGTAGGCACACCCCACTTGTCCCTTGTCCCTGCCTTCCGCACAGTTCCACCGTTCACGCATAAAGATTCTGCACAGTCCCTGTGCAATCCATCGCAACCCAAACAAAACAAACAGCCTGGGAAAGCACCCCGCTGTGCGCATACACACGGCGTCCATTCTGCTTGCTATCCCGTCAGCAACGCGATACAAATGCGTAACGCTCCGGGCCCTGAAAACACGAACGTCCAGCATGCCCACAGACAAAAGCAAAGACAAGCCAACAACTGGCAGACGAATCGACGTCTGGGTGGTATTCGCCATGCTCGGAATGCTCGCCATTCCGGCAATCCCAACCCTGCACACTGTCCATCGCACCGCCTACACGGACGTAACCGCACAAAACCCTTCGCCATTCGGCTACACCGTCAGCCTTTTGCTTTTCGTCGTCCCAATCCTGATGATTGCTCTGTGGTTCCTGCCGCAAGCCGGAATCAAAATCTCGCAAAAAGCCTTCTGGACAACAATTGCAATCCTGTTCCCGCTAGGCGCCCTGTTGGATTTCTTCTTCGCCACCAACTTCTTTCTCTTTCCCGATCCCTCGGCAATGCTGGGCATCTTTATCCCCGCCTGGCGTGGTGCGGTGCCGGTGGAGGAGTACGCCTTCTATCTCACCGGCTTCATGGCCGTTCTGCTGCTCTACATCTGGCTGGACGAGTACTGGCTGAACGCATACAGCGTCCCAGCGGACGCCCTGAGCCGCAAAGCCTACGACCGCCTGCTCCGTTTTCACCCCTGGTCGCTGGTTCTGGCCGTACTGCTGATTGCCGCAGCCTTCGTCGTTCGCAACACACTGCAACCGGGTGCGCCCGGCTTTCCCGGCTACTTCCTGTTTCTAGTAATCACATCCCTCGGCCCGTCAGCGCTGCTACTACCCTCAGCCAGACCCATGATTAACTGGCGGGCTTTCAGCCTGACGCTGTATATCATCGCCCTGACAAGCCTGCTCTGGGAGGCAACATTGGCGTTACCCTACGGCTGGTGGGGATACCAGAAATCGCAAATGATGGGGCTTTCGATAACCGCGTGGGATGGCCTGCCGGTTGAAGCCGTTGTAGTCTGGTTAGCCGTCACGTTCACAACGGTAATTGCCTACGAAACAATAAAAAACTGGAAAGCATCCGGCAAACCTGCTCTCCACGCCTTCTTCGGAATTGTGCCAGGACGGGATTGAAGCGAGAACAGCCTGTTACGCGACCGCAGAGGCCGCCTGCTCTTCCGCTTCCAGCTTGCTGCCGACTTCAGCGGCAGCAGCCGCCAGAACCCGGTGGTGGATCGTAAAAAGAGCCAGTTCAAGCCGGTCGCTCACGCCAGTCTTGTCGTAGATGGAGCGCAGATAATTTTTGATGACCTGCTCCGTAGTTTTGAGACGGTGAGCAATCTCGCGATTCTTGCAGCCCTGCACAATGAGGGCAACAATGCGCATCTCTTTCGGCGTAAGCCGATCACGTACGCGACGCCCGACAACATCATCTTCCGTCGTATCCTGCACAACCAGTTGCGGCGGAATCCACGTTTCACCGGCAGCAACGCGCTTGACGCAGTCCACCAGGGCCTGCCCGGTAACCGACCGGAAGACGACTCCCTTGAAACCCTGCTGAACATACTCGGCGGCTGTTTCGTTGTTTTCGGCAATTACAATTCCGCGGCTCCCGGATGTTTCCAGCGTTTTGCGCAGCACGGCGAGGTCTGGCTTGAGCGATGCGGCTATCAGAACCACTGCGCCGGGAAACGTGGCAACCGCATGCAGCAGGCGCTCCAGATCGGCGCACTGCGCGATAATGCGCAAGTCGTCGTCCGTGGCCAGCACCTTGGCTGTACCGGCGCGAAAGATTGCCTGAGAATCTGCCAGAATAATCTTGTTCATGCCGTTCATCTCACCAGCCGCCGGACCTGGATACCGTCCGGGTCCACCGTTTGCTGAGCGCTTCCGCTCTTGAACGTCTATCGACCTTAGAGTTTGGACTCCCCACTATGGTCGAAATTGACACATCTCCCGACAGGTATGTGATTTCTATCGCCTGCCCGTATCTAACAGATTAACTTGCCGATGCGGAATTCTTTATCTTTGAAGATAGCAAGCATTGGCCATTTCCTGCAGCAATAAACCGAATTTTTCCGATTAAAAAGCCGGGCAGGTATCCCAAAGCTCCCGAAGCAGGAGCCTGAGGCCCTACACTGGTGCGTATGGCACGCCCAATTCTTCTTGCTGTAGATGACGATGTTCACGTGCTGGAAGCCGTGGTGCAAGACCTTCGCCGCCAATATGGCAATGAGTACCGCGTGCTGCGCGCCGCAAGCGGGCAGGCGGCGCTGGATACACTGGCGCAGATTAAGACACGCAAAGAGCCCGTTGCGCTGATTTTGAGCGACCAGCGCATGCCGGGGCTTACTGGCGTTGAATTTCTGGAGCGGGCCCGGGTAGTTTATCCTGATGCGCGGCGCGTTCTGCTAACGGCTTATGCCGACACAGAAGCTGCGATCCAGGCCATCAACTCCGCGCGCATCCACTATTACCTGACCAAGCCCTGGGACCCGCCGGAAGAGAAGCTATATCCGGTCCTGAATGACCTGCTGGATGATTGGAAAGCCGGTTATCGGCCACGATTTGACGGGCTGCGTGTAATTGGCCATCGCTGGAGCCCGCGCGGCCACCAGATGCGCAGCTTCCTGACGTCGAACCATGTGCCGTATCGCTGGCTGGATGTCGCAAATGATGATGCCGTTGCACTGCTGAAAGAGCGCGCAATTGTGGCGGACGAGTTAAGGCCTGAACAGCTTCCCATTGTGCTGTTCGGCGATGGTTCTACCCTCATGGCTCCCGATGCAGAGACTCTGGCAGCGCGTGTAGGACTGAGGGTACAGGCCTCGCAAGAGTTTTATGACCTCACCGTGGTTGGAGCGGGCCCGGCAGGGTTGGCAGCGGCTGTTTATGGCGCGAGTGAGGGGTTGCGTACGCTGGTAATTGAGCCAGAGGCTCCCGGAGGGCAGGCAGGCACGACTTCGCGTATTGAGAACTACCTCGGTTTTCCTGCCGGAATCACAGGGGCTGATATGGGGCGCCGGGCGCTCATCCAGGCTACGCGCTTTGGCGCGGAATTTGTTACGCAGCGGGCAACCGGACTGAGAATCGAAGGGCAATACCGCTACGTGGAGATGGCCGACGGACGTTCCATTTCCTCGCATGCAGTGTTGCTGGCTCCGGGTGTGCAGTACCGCCGGCTGGAGATTCCCGGCGCAGACAAACTAACTGGGTGTGGCGTCTATTACGGCGCGGCATTGGTGGAAGCCCCCTCCTGCAAAGACGAAGATGTTTATGTCGTAGGCGGGGCTAACTCCGCAGGACAGGCCGCGCTACATTTCGCCAAGTATGCGAGCAGCGTAACCATGCTGGTTCGTGGGCCGGGACTGGCCGCAACCATGTCGAAGTACCTGATTGATGAAATTGAAATCACCCCGAATATTGCACTCAAGCCATACACCGAGGTTGCCGAAGTATTTGGTGAGGAGCATTTGGAGAAGCTTTGTCTTAAAGGACCAGAAGGCCAATGTACCGTGCCAGCCACCTCGCTCTTTATCTTCATCGGAGCGGCGCCACGGACAGAATGGCTGCCTTCTGCCATTAAGCGTGATGAGTCAGGCTTTCTCCTTGCGGGGCCAGATCTTCACGTAAACGGCAAGATGCCGCCAGAATGGCGTGAGCCGCGTGAGCCTTATTTATTGGAATCGAGCGTGCCGGGAGTTTTTGTGGCTGGGGATGTGCGGCATGGCTCAATCAAGCGTGTAGCTTCAGCGGTGGGAGAGGGGTCGATTGCGATTCAGTTTGTGCATCAGTACCTGGCTAGCTTCTAGGATCCTTGAAAGGTGCATGATAGGAGCTCCCAAATAACGGGCTAGCAAGAATTTAGACTTTTGCCTTAGTGGTCTTGCGGTATAGGCTTTGGTTTTCATTCCGAAAACGATTTATTAGGTACAAAAAATCGTGCCAACAATCTGAATCATTCGCTATAAGCCGCGAATCACACCTTACTGGGAGGAAAACGAAGAAAGGCAATGGGCTTAGGCAGTCAAACGCTCGAGGTGGAACAAGTTGTATTTCAGGAGATTGCCGGCAAAGTTGCCTGCCTTCCCGACTCCGCCCAGTCCAGCCTTGTTGCCGTATTTGGCAATGAGCGCGTCGATCTCGTTCATGCCCCCGCCGGGGAAGTCCTCGTGAATGTCGGGGATTCGCCGGTTGTTTACTACTACGTAATTGAGGGCAAGCTGCGCGCTGACCGCCTTGAGCAAGATGGCACGGTTGTGATTGTGGGGTATGCCTCTGCGGGAGAGGGATCGGGTGAAACGCCGATCATGCACGGCAAAAACCATGCGCCTTTCCGTATCGTGGCAGATCAGGACACGGTGCTTGTCCGCTTTACCGTTCCACAGTTCTGGGATTTGCTTGCTACCTGTCCAGAGATTCGTGCAATTGCGATTCGCGATATGAGCAACCGCGTTCAGGCTTACCAGGTGGAAGCTCTGCATCGTGAAAAGCTTGTGACCCTGGGGACGCTTGCTGCCGGTTTGATGCACGAGCTGAATAATCCTGGAACAGCCGCCAAGCGCGCCGCAGCTACATTGCGTGAAAATCTGACTCGCCTGCAGGAGCTCAGTCTGCGCTCGAGCGAGCATCCCAAAACAGCGGAACAGATGCAGTGCATGAAAAGTCTGCTGACGCATGCTGTGAAGAGTTGCCGCCTGCAGGCGTTGAGCACACTGGACCAGTCCGAAGCGGAGGAAGCGCTCTCTGAGTGGCTGGCGAACGCTCACGTTGAAAATGCCTACATCATTGGACCGGCGCTGGTCGAGATGGGTTTCAATCCGGAGGAGCTGGCCTGCGCGCAACATACGTTCGATGCGGAGTCTTTTTCGACTGCGCTCAACTGGTTGGGGTCGCTTGTCTCCAGCATGTCGCAGGTTTGCGCGATTGAAGAAAGCATTGGACGTGTGAGCGACTTGGTTATGGCGGTGAAGAAGTTTGCATGGGACGACCGTGCATCGTGCCGCTCTCTGGACGTGCATGACACGCTGCAAAGTACGCTTACGATTCTTGGCCACAAACTCCGTATCAAGCACATCAAGGTAGAAAAGAAGTTTGATGCCTCGCCTGCCACAATTGAGACGCACGGTTCCGCGCTTTCACAGGTGTGGACGAATCTTATCGACAACGCTGCGGATGCTTCACCGCTTGGCAGTCAGATTGAAATTGCTACATGGACAGAGCCGGACATGCTTGTCGTCTCAATTGCGGATCATGGGTCTGGTATTCCTGCAGAGGTTCTGCCTCATATCTTCGAGCCATTCTTTACTACAAAGCCTCAAGGATCAGGTACAGGGCTTGGGCTTGAAATTGTGCACCGCATCGTGACGCAGAGTTTTGGCGGCCGCATTGAGGTGGCGTCAGTGCCTGGCAACACGAAGTTCACTATCCGTCTACCGCGCAAGAGCGCTCCTGCGGTGAAGCAATCCCAGCCTGCAGTAGCGGCTGCGGTTTAAATATTTCCCTGAAATCTTCCGCCGCGGATTTGTTCTCCTGTGGGGCTTTGGTACACAATAGAAGCCAAAGCCAGTTCCCCGAATCCTTATGCGGCAATTCAAAGCAATCTCGGCGCTTGTTCTCCTGCTGTTTGCATGGAGCGCGCCGCTGCTTGCCGCTGTCGCTTCGGGCTCACTGAATAATTTACCCGCCTGCTGCCGGCGCAACGGGAAGCACCATTGCATGATGGATGGGGAAGCAATGCCGGTGGATACCACGGCTGTCTTCTCCGCGCCGCATGAGCGTTGCCCGTTCCTGCCCAAGATTGTCCTACCTGTTTCCAGCAATGGACATTTCTTCACGGCTCCGGCGAGCGAATTATTTTATTCCGCTGTCCAGAGCCACCCAGCAGTTTTTGCACAGACTCAAGCACATTACCGCATAGCCTGTGACCGTGCCCGTCTGAAGCGCGGCCCACCATCCCGCCTCTAGCTTGTTCTCTAGACTCTCTCTCGAAAGATAGCCATGCCGCGTGCGTTTGCATGTGCATTCCCAGCTTTCTTTCGGTTGGTCTTCATTATTCGCGCATGCGCGAAGCACAGGCACAATAAAGGCGGTCCAGTGAAGCTGCAGAATCATACATGCAGGAATCTCTTTTGCACTGCGTTTTTTACGCTCATCACACTCGTGTGTTTTCAGCCACAGACTCTCCATGCTCAGGAATCTCTTACTAATGCCTCACTTACCGGGCGCGTTCTCGACCCCAGCGGCGCCGCAATTGCGCATGCGATGGTGTCAGTGAACCACGATGCGACCAACCAGCATTTCATGACGGAATGCGACAGCCAGGGACGTTTTCGGTTTGCGTATCTTCCTTCCGGGGAGTACATCGTTCACGCCCATGCTGCAGGCTTTCAGGCTTCCGAGCGCCAGATTCAACTCACGGTTGGTGCGGCTTTCGACCTTACAGTGAATCTTGCAATGCCACAGGCCACGGTGAATGAAATGGTCTCTGCAGAACCGCCGGTGATCGAGACGGACCGCAGTCAGGTAGCGCAGACGATTCATCCGGATGAGATTGCGAATCTTCCCTATGAGGGACGTAATTATCTTGACCTTGCTTTGCTTGCTCCGGGCGTTTCTCCGACGAACACCGCGAGTACGCAGACGCTTGCAGAGACCTCGGAGGTGGCGGGACAGGGCTACTCAGTGAATAGCCAACGCAACTTTTCAAACAGCTTTATTGTGGATGGACTCTCGGCGAATGATGATGCTGCCGGGGTTGCGGGCAATGTTTTCAGCATGGATGCTGTGAGTGAGTTTCAGGTGGTCACTTCCGGAGGGCAGGCAGAATTTGGGCGTGCTCTGGGTGGCTACTTCAACCTCGTTACTCGCAGCGGCACCAACCAGTTGCATGGCACGGCTTATGGATTTTTGCGTAACCAGCGGCTGAATGCGGAAAACGCGCTTTCACAGAGCAAGCTACCGCTTACGCAGGGCCAATATGGAGCGAGCCTTGGCGGACCTATTCGCAAGGACCGCACTTTTGCTTTTAGCAATTTTGAAGAGCAGCGGTTGAATACCAATGGCGTTATTACGACTACGCCAGCCAATGCCGCGCTCATCAACGCAAAGCTTTCAGCAATCGGTTATGCCGCGCCGCTACTGCCGGTTGGTATCGGAGCTGGACTTTATCCCACTACTCTGCATACAGATACGGCCTTTGCGCGCGGAGACCATCATTTCAACGACAACGACCAACTCAATGTGCGCTATAGCTACTACAACCTCAGCAGTATCAATGCACGAGGTGTTGGCGGGCTTAATGCTGTGTCGAACGGAACTTCAGTTTACGATACAAACCACGCGATTGCGGTTAGCAATATCGCGATGCTCTCTCCGCATGTCTTTAATGAAACACGCGGACAATTCGTCTCGGATGAGCTGAGTGCCCCGCCGAATGACGCGGTAGGTCCGGCTGTTACTATCTCCGGCATTGCTGTTTTTGGGCGTTCAACGTCTTCGCCTACGGGGCGCAGCAACAAGCTCTACGAAGTGGTGGATAACGTGGTGCTGGAACGTGGCGCACATACGTTCAAAACTGGAGCCGATTTTCTCTTTAATGACGACACGATTACATATCCTCAATCGTTGCGCGGCTCTTACTCGTTTTCGTCATTAGCCAATTTTTTGGATGGTACGTACAATTCGCAAGGGTACACGCAGAACTTTGGTATTCCCACAGTGCAGCAAAACAATCCGAATGTTGGTTTCTATGCACAGGATGAGTGGAAGATTTCGCCTGCGTTGACACTCAATGCGGGGCTTCGATACGACCTGGAGTTTTTGCACACCATTGATACTGCTTTTGCCAGCGTCTCTCCACGCATCGGGCTTGCGTGGTCACCGTTTGCAAGCCGGCGCACGGTTGTACGTGCGAGCTACGGACTTTACTATGACCGCATCCCGCTACGGCCGTTGGCAAACGCGCTGCTCTCTGCGCATAACACTACGGATCCAGCACAGGCTGCACTGTTGAGCTACACGTTTTCACCGGGACAAGCTGGAGCGCCGGTGTTCCCAGATGTTGCCAATGAGCCGCCTGCGGGAGCGAAAGAAAACTATTCGCTGATGAACCGCGATATCCAGACGCCTTACTCGCAGCAAGCTAGCCTGGCTGTTGAACAACAGCTTACATCGAAGAGTACGTTGGAGATGAGCTATCAACACCTGCGCGGCGAGCATCTCATCGGCGCCATTAACACGAATATCAACCTGGATGGCACTCGGCCTGATTCCACGCGCGGCAACATTAAGCCTTACTCATCCGCCTTCGATTCTTATTACGACGGGCTCGAGGTTTCGTTTTCACAGCGGCCAGTAAGCTGGGGTTCGACGCGCGTTTCTTATACGTGGTCGAGGGCTATCGACAATATCAGCGAGTTCTTCTTCAGTTCTCCGATTAATAACTTCAACCTGAGCGAAGACCGCAGCCGCGCAGATGACGACCAGCGGCATCGGGTTGTTTTCAGCGCGGCACTGAATTCACCAACGCAGTCTGCGTCTGACTGGGCGGGGCGCATTACGCACGGGTGGAGGCTTTCAGGTATTTTGCAATACTACTCGCGGCCGCCGTTCAACATTGTTACCGGCGCGAATACAAAACAGGCTACGTCCCAGCGGCCTTGCGCTGCAGGTTACAGCTTGAGTGCGGATGGCGGGCTGAATCCATGTACTGAGGCGTTGCCCGGCGCGGTGATTGGACGTAATGCCGGCACGGGGTTTGATTTCTTTAATCTCAATGCTCGCCTGAGCCGGACTTTTCCACTTGGAGAACGTGTGAAACTGGAGACGATGGCGGAGGCGTTTAATTCGCTCAACCATCGCAATGACATGATTCCCAATGCAACATGGGGTTCTGGCGCGTATCCGGAGAAGCCGAACGCGACTTTTGGCCAGCCAACTGCAGTAGGTGACCCACGCAGTGTGCAATTTGCAGCACGGATTCTGTTTTAACTGCTACGGGCGCTTGTAGGCTGCTCTTCGCGGGTTTGTTTTATCAATTTCTGGCAAACGGCAAACCCGCACGCCGCACATCACATCTCATCCATCCATGGGACATTCTTCGGGGAATTTTATTTGGGCTTCTTTCCGTTGAACGCCTCATTACTGAACGAACAGGAGCCAACACAATGGCAGATCTTGATGCACTTAAGCAGAAATACCAGGGCGTCCTCGACACCCTCCAGAATTTTTCGGACCTCGGCGCCACCACGGATGCTGTTGACCTCGACGGCGACAAGCTGCACATCAAGGGAACGGTCCCTTCCAAGGTTGTTCTTGAGCGCGTATGGGATGCCATTAAGTCGGCTGACCCCACCTACGCTGATTTGCACCACGAGATTGAAAACAAGGGCGGCGATGAGCAGGCGTACACCATCAAGTCTGGTGACAACCTCTCGCACATTGCCAAGCGGTTCTATGCCAATGCCAACAAGTACACGGAGATTGCTTCGGCAAACGGCATCAGCGACCCCAACCTCATTAAAGTGGGCCAGGAGCTGAAGCTTCCCTATATTGCTCCGGCTTAATCCAAACTCTGTATAACAAACAGACATTTCAACCCCATCTTTACGGCTGAGCCTGTTGAGCCGAAGGGTGGGGTTGTTGTTTTGCTCGGAGCCTTTGAAGTTACTCCCCGAACTGCCGATAGAGACAGAACCGGCATTTTCACCCTTGGGGAGGCAGGGATGTTCGCCATTATTGGCATATTGGTAGTTTTTGGTGCGGTTATCGGCGGCTTTCTCATGGAGAAGGGGCAGATTGCCGTGCTTCTGCAGCCGGCCGAGTTGCTGATTATTGCTGGTGCGACTGCCGGCACGCTGCTTGCCGCTAATCCTGGATACATTCTTAAAAGCATCAGCAACGGACTTGTGGGTGTTCTCAAGGGTTCGCGCATTGATAAACAGCGCTACCTGAGCACACTCAAAATGATGTATGCGCTGCTTGGCAAGGCCCGCAAGGAAGGGGTGCTGAGCATTGAGCAGGATGTTGAAAAGCCTAAGTCCAGTGTACTTTTCAAGGCCTATCCGGGATTTCTTGCAGACCACTCGGCGTTGAACTTTGTGTGCGACACGATGCGCATGGGCATTACCGGCGGCGTGGAGCCATTTGATATGGACCAGATGATGGAGCTCGATATGGAGGTTCATCACCATGAGGCTACGCAGCCGGTGAGTGCGCTGGCGACGGCTGCTGATGCGATGCCGGGACTTGGCATTGTGGCGGCTGTGCTGGGTGTTGTGATTACGATGGGCGCGCTGGGCGGGCCACCAGAAGAGATCGGGCGGAAGGTTGCTGCAGCTCTGGTTGGTACGTTCCTTGGCATTCTGCTTTGCTATGGCGTGGTTGGGCCGTTGAGCCAGCATATGTCGAAGATTGCGGATGACCATAATGCTTATCTGCATGTGTTGAGAGTCTTGCTGCTTGCGTTCCTTAAAGGGTCGGCGCCGCTGATTGCGGTTGAGATGGCGCGGCGCGCGATTCCTGCGCGTGTGCGACCGAGCTTTGACGAGATGGAAAAGCACTGCAAGGGACAGGCTCCCGCGGCGAAGGCTGCTTAGAGAGATATTGAGTGATGGCTACCCCTAATAAGACGCATCCGGTAATTATCAAGCGCAAGAAGCGGCACCACGGCCACCACGGCGGTGCATGGAAGGTGGCTTATGCCGATTTTGTGACGGCGCTGATGTCGTTGTTTATTGTGCTGTGGCTGATGAGCCAGAGCGCGAAGATTAAAGAGGCCGTAGCTGGATACTTTAACGACCCGCATGGCACGCAGAGCCTGATGGGTACGACGATGAAGGGCACGGGGATTCCTGTGCCGATTCCGCAGACGGATTTGAACGCGCTGAAGGACCGGCTGCTGCAGGAGATTAAGGCGAAAAAGGAGTTGGAGAAGCTCTCCAAGCAGATTGAGATTACGGTGACGCAGGAAGGGCTGCGGATTGAGCTGCTGGAGGGCAAGGACAGCACGTTTTACGAGAGCGGGAGTGCGCAGTTGAGTCCGGATGGGCAGGAGCTGCTGCAACTGCTGGCCGGGGAGTTGAAGACGCTGCCGAATCATCTGCTGATTGAGGGGCATACGGATTCGAAGCAGTACTCGACGGGTGCGAATTACACGAATTGGGAGTTGTCGGCGGACCGGGCAAACTCGGCGCGCAGGCTGATGCAACAGGATGGAGTGCGCGGCGACCAGGTGACGCAGGTGCGCGGGTATGCGGACCAGATGCTGCGGGTGGCGAAAGACCCGTTTGACCCTGGCAATCGGCGGGTTTCGATTCTGGTGAAGAATGAGGCCGGGGCTCCGGCGAAGCTTCCGGGGAAGGCTGCGGAGCCGGCGGCCCGGTAGACCGTGCGTCTGTGCGATGCCGTGTGTATGCGCACAGTGGGGTGGTTTTGCATTTCTTTTGTTTTGTGTTGGTTGCGGTGGATTGCACAGGAACTGTGCAGTTTCTTTATTTGTGAACTGTGGAGAAGGCAGGGACAAGGGAAGAGGGACAAGTGGGTTGTGCCTGCTGTTGATGGCATAGGGTCTCCTTTCTTTTGATATAGCGAGTCAGCAAGTTAGCGGAAAAACAGAACGGCCCGATTCCTTTGGAATCGGGCCGTTCTTCTGCTTTATTTCTGTTCATTCTTAGTGTGGCATATTTAGGGTTAATTGAGCGCAAACTTGGCCAGGAATTTTGCTTAATGGAATCAATGAGTTAGAAAATATTTTCGGGTTTGGGGCTTGACAGGATTTTTCCACAGGCTGGGGAGCGCTTGATGTGGGAGAGCTAGCGGTATGGGTATCCCATCCCTTGTGACAGAAAGAAGTCGCAAGGATGGGGCACGGGGCTTTGTGGGGAGAACTGAGAAAAGGCAACTGCAAGAGCTACCGCAGATCCTTCACTCCGCCTACCCCACTTCGTGGGACCCCAATGCGCTTCGTTCAGGGATGACACTGCCTTCTTTTGTGGGAGAGCTGGATGCGTGCGTAGGGCCGTTATTGTGGTGTTAGCTTGAAGTGGAAGAGACGGGAGGGATTGTCTTCGGGGAGCAGGTAGAGGTCGTTGCCCTGGATGGCCATGCCTTCGCCGGTCAGGATACGGCCTCGGTCGGTCTGGCCTACCTTGAGGCTGCGGATGGGCTGGAAGCTGGGCCAGCTATACCAGTCTACGGAGCCGATGGTTTCTGACGGGCTGCTGCTGCCGACTAAGAATCCATTGGCCAACTTGATGTCCTGGTAGCTGGTGTTCTTGGGCGTGTCGAGGACGCGGAGCTGCTTGCCCTGCATGTCGAAGACGTAGAGCTGGCGGCTGTCCCAGTTGCCGGCTATGAGGGTGTTTTCCGTGACGGCGAGGCAGCCGATGTGGTCGTTCACAGGGATTTTGCGCTTGATGGCAAGTGTCTGCTTGTCGAGCTCGATGAGGACGGCGGAGCTATGCGCTTTGTATTCGGCTACGGGAACCCAGATGGAGTTGCCGTAGAGCGAGAAGCCGCCGGGGTGGAAGCGTGGGCCGTCGGTTAGCTCTATCTGCTGTTCGAGCTTTGCGGTTGCGCGACTGAACTGGTGCAGCCATGCCTTGTGGCTCTGACCGTCTACGGAGGTGACCCAGATGTGGGTTGCGTCGAGGTCTACACCTTGAACGTGGTAGACGGTGCCGTCGAGTGGTGTGATTTCGGCGAGTTTGGCGTTTTCTATGATGGTTGGTTGCTGGGCGTGGAGCGGGAGGACGGCGAGAAGGGAGATGAGGATTCGTTTGAGCATGGCTGGAGTTCAGGTGACAGATTACAGGGGACAGGTTACAGAAAAGACAATGGCCGCGAATCTATCGAGATTCGCGGCCATTTTTTGATTCTGCAAGCTGCTTGCTAATTTGTGCCGGCGGGCTTGGGGTTTTCGGGGTCGTACTGGGCTACCTTGATGCCGCGGGCGAGGCCGAGCTTGGCAAGGAGCCAGATTCCCCAGAAGTTGGGGTCGATTTCGTACCACTTGAGGCCGTGGCGGGCGCTTACGGGGTGGGCGTGGTGGTTGTTGTGCCAGCCTTCGCCGCCGGTGAGGAGAGCTACCCACCAGCTATTGCGGGAGTCGTCCTTGGTCTCAAAGCGGCGGCTGCCCCACATGTGCGTTGCCGAGTTAACGAGCCAGGTGGCGTGCAGGCCGATGGTGACGCGGAGGCCTACGCCCCAGAGGACCATGCCGACGCCGTTCTTCCAGCCGCCAAAGGCCCAGCCGAGGCCGAGGAGCAGGAGTCCGCTGGCGACGATGGTGAGGTAGTGATACTTAGAAATCCAGCGGTGGAAAGCGTCCTTGTGGAGGTCGGGCGAGTAGCGGGCGAGGGCTTCCGTCTGGTCGTGGAGCGACTTGCCGACGAGAATCCAGCCAGCGTGAGCCCACCAGCCGCCTTCATGCGGGGTGTGGGGATCGCCGTCGTGGTCTGAGAGCTGGTGATGTACGCGGTGGGTGGAAACCCAGAAAATCGGTCCACCTTCAAGCGAGAGCGTGGCGCAGAGCGTCATGGCGTATTCCAGCCACTTGGGAACTGTGTAGCCGCGGTGCGTGAGCAGGCGGTGGTAACACATGCCGATGCCTACGTTAATGGCGAGGATGTAGAGAATGGCCGAGACAGCGAGGCGCGTCCACGAGAAGAAGAAGAAGGCCGAGAGAGCTGCCGCGTGGAAGAAAACCAGCGCAATCATCGTTGTCCAATTGACGCCTTTGCCAGCCGTGGCTTTCCGTCCCATCTTAATCTGCTCGCGCGTGGGGATGACGTGAACCTTGACGGTCGCGCTGGAGCCGGGTGCTTTGGGAAGCGGTGTGGCGGGGACTACGGTTTCGTTGGACTGGGGCGCAGGAGCGATAGATGCCATTCGTTAGGGTTTCCTCACACGAGTGGCGTGAACTTCCACTCAAATTGGGTTACTCAAATTGTATATGAGGGGAAGATTTGTGTCTGTGATTCGTGAGGATTTTTGGGGAAATGATATGGAAGGCAGCGACTGAGGCGGGTTTTGGGGAGAACTGGATGTGTGGGGCTATTTTGTGGGGAGGTGGCTGGCGGTGAAGCAATCGTAAGGGCTTAGGTATACACGGAAGGGGGAATGCATGGTTGGGGTAGTTATGTCCTGTTATTGGGCAGTGTAGGAGCCGAAGGGGATGCTGGTGGTGGCGAAAATCTGCTCGGAGGAGCCGCGGAGGACGCGGTAGAGGACGAACTGGCGCTGGGTGGCTCCGCGAAGCTCGAAGAGAAGCTCGCCGCGGTTGTCGGTGAGGGCTTCTACGGCGTCGATGAGGATCATGCGTGGGGTGTCGTCGAGGTGGGAGCCGTCGGCCACGTTTTTGTGGAGGACGTTGATATTGCCGTAGAGGTCGGGCTGGGCGATTAGCGTTACGTATTTCTGCTGCTTCGGATCGGGGTTGGCGGTGTGTGCGGAAAGGACGAAGGTGGCTCCGGAGCCGTAGGCCAACTCGAAGACGCGGAACTGTTCGCCTTCCAGCGGGACGGGCTCGGGGGCTGGGACAGGCTTGGGTGCGGGCTTGGCGGCTGCGCGGCCTTTAGTGGTTGTGGTGTGGTGGGTTGGTGCGGGCTTGGGGGCTGGCGCTGGCGGCGTGGTGAGGCCGAGGGCTGCGCGGGCCTGGTCTTCGAGAGCGGCCTTCATGCGGGCTTCGTCGGCGGGGTTGGCCCAGTTGTAGGTCCAGGGGTGGTCGGGGCGGTCCTTGGCGTCGGAGATGCCTACGGTCTGGCGGAGGTCGGCAGGCATGCCCACGAGGCTGGGAAGGACTTTGAGGGCCTGCGAGGTGTCTTGGCCGCGGACGAGGCGGGGGCGGTCGGGGTCGCTGATTTGCGGGAGCGAGCTGACGCGGGCGGTGTCTTCTTCCGGCTTGGCCTTGGGCTTCTTCATTACAGGGCGGTCCGGGTCGTCGGCGGGGGGCTTGGCGGTGCTTGCTGTGCCAGAACTGCTGGTGCTGGAATCGTCTTTGCGGTGCAGCGTGGGGCGGTCGGTGTCATCGGAACTGCTGCTTGAGCTGGTGCTGCCGCTGGAGTCTTTTTTGTGGAGCTGCGGGCGGTCGTTATCGTCGCCTGACTTGCTGCTTGTGCTGCTGCTGCTGTCGTCGTCGTGGTGCTTGCGGCGGAGAACGGGCTTGTCGTCGTCTTCGTCATTCTCGTCGGCTTTAGCGACGGCGGCATAGGAGGGTTGCTTGGGGGCGGGAGCGGCTTTCCATGTGCCATAGCCTACCCAGGAGCCTTCTTCCTGAGCGGCGTTTTGTACGTCGAAGAGGCCGACGGTTTTGCCGTTTTGCTTGAGCTGGTACTCGACTTCACTGGATATGGCGATGGGCTGGGGGCGGGCGAGATAGAGGCCGGCATCTTCGAGCGTTTGGCCGTCGTAGATGCTGATGGGGACGAGACGGGACTTTTTGGGATGGGACGGGTCGTCGCCGGTCCACTCCAGGACGGCGATGGCACGGAGGGTGGGGGCGTCCTGTTGTTTTTTTGCGGCCTGCGCGGGAGATTGCGAGAAAAGGCTGAGAGTCGAGCCGAGAGCTGCCGTGCATGACATGAGGCGGAGGGCTCGGGAATAATGCAGTGTGAGGTTCACGATTTTCATCCTACGCGAGAGGCCGTTTCCATGGAGATTGGTGAGGTAGTTCCGAATTTTGCGCTGCAGACTGACGAGAACAAGACTGTGAGCTTGTCCGATTACAAGGGTTCGCCGGTGGTGCTGTTCTTTTATCCGCGTGCCGATACGCCGGGCTGCACGATTGAGGCCTGCGGGTTTCGCGACCAGTTCAAGAAGCTGCAGAAGGCCGGGGCCGTTGTTCTGGGCATCTCCCGGGACACGGTGGCGAAGCAGGCGAAGTTTAAGAAGAAGTACGATCTGCCGTATACGCTCCTTGCTGATTCAGACGAGAAAGTGCTGAATCAGTTTGGTCTCATCTACGAGGGAACGATGTATGGCAAGCCGGTGACGCGCGTGAAGCGGACAACGTACCTGATTGCTCCGGATGGGAAGCTGGTTCACGTGTTTGAGAATGTGAAGCCGGAAGGGCATGCGGATGAGGTGCTGGAGCTGCTGAAAGAGTGGTCGAAGAAGAATTCGTAATGAACGTGTTGCCCAGGGAGTTTTATGAGCGGACTCCGGAGGTGGTGGCTCCGGAACTGCTGGGCAAGGTGCTGGTCTCTCGTGCGGGCGGCGTTGTGACTGCCGGGCGGATTGTGGAGGCTGAGGCTTACCTGGGGCCGCACCATGCCGGCCTGAATGGTCAGCAGGGGGATGCGGCGGCGCATTCGCACCGTGGGCCTACGCCGCGGAACCGCGTGCTGTTTGGGCCGGCAGGGTTTGCTTATGTTTACTCCATCTATGGGCAATATTTTTGCATGAATGTTTCCTGCGAGCCGGAAGGGCAGGCGGGATGCGTGTTGCTGCGTGCGCTGGAGCCGCTGAAAGGGATTGAGGCGATGGCGGTGCGTCGTGGCGTTGATGGGAAGTCGCTGCGGGCGCTGACTTCCGGGCCTAGCCGGTTGTGCATTGCTTTGGGGATTGCGCGGGCTTTGCATAATGGGGTGGATTTGACTGCGGCGGATTCCGAGTTGGCGATTGTGGACGATGGGTTTGTTGCGGGCGACGTGCGGGTGACGGGGCGGATTGGGATTAACGCGGCGAATGAGGCGGTGGATTGGCCGCTGCGGTTTTGTCTGGCGGATTCGGGGTTTGTTTCGGGACCGGGAAGGAGTGCTGCCCCACCCTTGCGGCGGAAAAAAGCCGCAAGGGTGGGGCACGGGAGTTTGCGGGGGAGATGAGCAGAAAGCAAAAAGCAGATGTGTCGAAGCAAAAATGTTGTGGCGGTATAAAAAGGCTTTTTGCTTGGCTGGGAATGTAGCTGTATCGCGTAGAATTTCGTCAAGCAAGCCAGTAGAGACTTCTCCGCGAGGAATTTTACCCCTTGAAACTAACTTCGTATTTGCTTCCCGCAGCCGCCGTAGTGGTGACCGCAGCGGCGATTCTTGCTTCCACAACGGCGCAGGTGAGCGCTGCTCAGCAGGCTGCTGGACAGGCTCCGGCTCCTGCGCAGCATGCGCACGCAGCTCCGACCAACCTGCAGGTTTTGCCGAAAGACACCAGCGGGGAAAAGCTGCACGAGATTATGCACGCGTGGACGGATGCCGTGGGCGGAAGCTGTGCGACGTGTCATGCCGCCGATCCGAAGAACCTGGCTCCCAATGGCAAGCCGCGGCTGAACTATGCGGATGACTCGAAGCCGGAGAAGGCTACGGCGCGCAAGATGTACCTGATGACGGAAGAGATCAATACGCAGTACATCTCGAAAATTGAGAGCGATGGGCAGCCGGTGACTTGCGGGACTTGCCATCGTGGACACCTTGGGCCGCAGCCGTTCAAGCCGGATGCGGATGAGGATCATGACCACGATCATCCGGCGGCGGCTGCGCCTAAGAACTAGCTGTCAGCTATTAGCTTTTAGTTTGGATGTGGAGAACGAGGCTTCTGTGCGATTGCGCGGGAGCCTTTGTTTTTGGGGCGAATGAACATGGGGGGCGAGCGGTAGAGGTATCCCAGGTCCCCAACTGCAAGGACCTGGGCACCCGGCTTTGCCTTATACGGATGAACTAAAAGCTATCTTTTGTAGTCGCCGGATTTGCCGCCGGTTTTGGATTCCAATTGCAGGTTGCGGATGACGATGGCTTTATCGAGGGCCTTGGTCATGTCGTAGACGGTTAGGGCGGCTACGCTGGCGGCGGTGAGGGCTTCCATCTCTACTCCGGTTTGGCCTAGCGTTGCTGCTGTTGCGGTGATGGCTACTCCGGTGGCGGTGATTTCGGCTTGCACGTCAATGTGCGTGAGTGGGAGCGGGTGGCACATGGGGATCAGCTCGCTGGTGCGCTTAGCAGCCTGAATGCCGGCGAAGCGGGCTACTTCCAACGGGTTGCCCTTGGGGTTGGAGGGCAGGGCGGCGAGGACTTGCTGGGATAGCTCGACGAAGGCTGTGGCTGTGGCGGTGCGGCGTGTGGTTTGCTTGGCGCTGACATCGACCATGTTGGCCTGGCCGGATTCGTCGTAGTGGGAGAGTTTTTCTGACATGGAAATAGCTTAGAACGGCAGGATGGTGGCGATTTCGTTGGCGGGGAGGTTGGCTTCGCCTTCGGGGACTACGAGGAAGCAGTTGGAGCGGGCGAAGGAGGCCAGGTCGCCGGAGCCTTTGGCGCCTTCCGGGGTGACCTGGGCGTCGGCGGTGACGGTGGAGGGGACGAAGCGGGTGAGGTCGGGCTTGGCTTTGACTTCGCGGGTGAGACGGGCGTAGGTGAAGCGCGGGAGTTGGACGGTTCTTCCGGCTAGCGTGGCGAGAATTGGCGCGGCGAAGAGCAGGAAGGTGGCTGCAGACGAGATGGGGTTGCCGGGGAGTCCGAAGAAGGGCTGCTGGTGGGTGTTGCGCGGGATGCTGCCGAAGACGACGGGCTTGCCGGGCTGGATGCGGGCTCCGGTGAAGTAGAACTCGGCGTCGAGGCGGGCGATGGCTGGTTCGACGAGGTCGAATTTTCCGGCAGAGACGCCGCCGGAGAGGAGCACGAGATCTGCTTCGGTGACTTGCTGCAGAACGGCGTCAAGGGCTTTTGGTGTGTCGGCGGTGGCGGGGAAGAGCTGCGGCTGGCCACCGAATTGTTCGACGAGCGCGCCTAGCATGGAGGCGTTGGAGTTGCGGATCTGGCCGGGGTTGGGCGTGGCGGTGACGGGGACCAGCTCGTCGCCGGTGGTGAGGATGGCCACGGTGGGCTTGCGGAAGACTTCTACTTGCGCGAAGCCGCAGGAGGCCGCGGCGGCGATGTGGGAGGCGGAGAGGCGGGTTCCGGTGGGGATGATGAGGTCGCCGGTGTGGGCCTCTGAGCCGATGGGATTGATGTTTTCGCCTTCGGAGAGGGTGCGGGGCGGCAGGAGCCGGATGTAGCCGCTGGCGGTTTCTACGTGCTCGACCATGACGACAGTGTCGGCGGAAGGAGGAACGGCTGCGCCGGTCATGATTTCGACGGCGGTGTTGGGGAGCAGCGGCGTAGAGCTGGGTGTGCTGCCGGCGCGGATGCAGCCGGTGATGCGGAGGAGTGAGCCAGTGTTGAGCTCGTCGGCGCGGATGGCGTATCCGTCGCGGGTGGAACGGGGGAAGGGGGGCATCTCGCGGTCGGCGTGGATGTTGGCGGCGAGGATGCGGTTGGCCGCTTCGTGGAGGGGGATGGTTTCGGTGGGGCGGGGTTGTGTGGCGAACCTGACCGCGTGCGCGGCTACGATGGCGGAGGCTTCTTTGTAGCTTGGGAGAAGCGGGCTCATAAGAGACAGGGTACAGGGTACAGGGAACAGGGTGTAGGGAAAAACAAAAACAGGCTGTGCCTGCTAGCTGTTTTCTACGCGGGATTTTATGTCTGCGTATGCGGCCTGGATTAGCTTGTCCAGTGCTGCGGTGTTTGTTGGTGTTTCGGGTTTCAGTTTTACGTGGCGCATGTGTTTGCCGGCACCCTGTAACAGGCGTGCGGGATCGCGCAGTGCTGCGCCGTGATAGAAGCCTACGTTGGCGTGCGAGGTGAAGACGTTGACGTAGGCGAAGGGCGCGTCGCCGAGGCAGGCGACGGGGCAGCCGTCGTGCAGGGGCTCGCGGACTTCGTCTCCGCAGTGGCGCATGACTTCGAACCACTGCTGCGCTATGGCTCCTAGTTCGCCTTGATGCTGCTTTAGCCATGCGTCGATGGCGGGGTCGCGTTCTACGGCGCCGTTGAATCGCAGGAATTCTTCTTTCATTGCCGCTCCATTGTGCACCAGCGGACGGCAAAAAGAAGAAGGCGCTGCGATTGAGTTCGCAGCGCCTTAAGGTTGCTAAGAGCTAATAGCTAACGGCTGATAGCTGTTTTTTACGACTTCTTGCCTGCCTTGTAGGAGTTGCCGATCTTCTGGCCTGCGGAGTTGAGGATGCCCTGGGCGTCGGCGGCATAGGGGCCGTTGGGAGCCAGCTCAAGGTACTTCTGATAGGCTTCCGCGCA
Organism: Occallatibacter sp. FHG110214_02; assembly: GCF_059115385.1. Classification (NCBI taxonomy): domain Bacteria; kingdom Pseudomonadati; phylum Acidobacteriota; class Terriglobia; order Terriglobales; family Acidobacteriaceae; genus Occallatibacter; species Occallatibacter sp. FHG110214_02. The sequence continues at coordinate 27,693 of NZ_JBZYWK010000005.1, forward strand.
GCCCGGAGGCAGAACAATCTTCTGCGTCTTGGGGTCTACGGTGGCGTTGCCTACGAGCGCCTGGCCCTTGAGGTAGTAGAGCAGAGCGTTATTCGGGTCGGCGGTGATGGCCTTGTCCGCTGCTGCGGCCTGCGCCGTGGCGTTGCCCATCTGGAAGTAGATAACAGCCTGGTTCTTGAGGTAGACGGCTGCGGACTTGGGATTGGCTGCCGCGGCGGCGTCATAGGCCTTGGTCGCATCGTCTACCTTGCCGGTGCGGGCGTAGACTTCGCCGAGACCGCTCTGGGCAAGGCCGAGAACTTCCGGATTCGGCTTGGGGTTCTTGGATTCGAGATCGATTGCCTTCTGGAAGGCCTGGATGGCGGGATCCCACTTCTTGAGGCCGGCTTCACCCTGACCGAGGCGTGCCCAGAGGATGGAGGCGTCGGGCTTGGCGGTCGTGTCCTTGGTCATGAGGGTTTCGATGTCGGTGTACTTGGCGGTCTTGATGTCGTTGGCCTTGGTGGCGACATCGGTCTTGCTGGCGCTGGCGCCGAGCTCCTGCTGAGCAGCAGCCTGCGCGCCGTCGGCATCCTTGATGTCCTGCGTGACGGTGCCGAGGTCGGTGTTGATGCCCTTGATGACGGAGTTGGCGGAGAGAGCAGCGGCGTTCTTCTTCTTGAGCTCTTCGAGCTGCTTCTGAGTGTCAGGCGGCAGGGCCTTGATGTAGGCTTCGCGGCTCATGTCGAAGTCCTGGAGCGTGTCCTGACCTGAGACGATTTTCACGTTCTGGAAGGAGTCTACCTGCTTGTCCTTGGGTGTATCGAGATTGCGGTAGATGACGGTGTAGGTGCCGGGCGCTGCTTCCCCGGAGTAAGCGCCGTTGGTGACCTGGAAGGTGTACTTTTCCGTGTTGCCTTCATTGAGGCTGACGGTGCCGGTGGGCTGAACCGTTCCAACGGGGTTGGTGACGGTGCCGTGAATCTTGCCGTTGGCCTGTGCTGCGTCTTGTGCGGCGAGCGGCGCGATGGCCAGTCCAAGAACGGCGAGCCAGAGAGTGAGAGTGCGCTTCATTGGGTGTTCTCCTTGCGAGCGACGCGGCCGCGAGGGCGGCGCGCTCGGAAAAATTCAAAATGCTGCATCCACCGGCGGCGCTGACGTGCGTAAGGAGGGCCGGGCGGAGAGAGGTGCTGGCACTGAAACGTTAAATCAAGACAGGGAGGAGGGACAAGGGACAAGGGGTAAGGGAAGGGCAACTGCAACGGCAGATTCGTGGTGGATTGGAGCGTGAGCATGACTCTAGCGGCTATCTGCAGCCGCATGTTTGTGAGGAGAATTATGGCGCTGGGGTTGCATGGCGGGCTGTGGCGGGCGTCACAGGGAAGGTTGCGGTTGCGATAATGAAGGAATGGCAGAGATTGTGATTCGCGAGGCGGTGCGGGAGGATGTTGGCACCATTTTGAGGTTTATTCATGCGCTGGCGGTGTATGAGAGAGAGCCGGATGCGGTGAAGGCTACCGAAGAGGCGCTGCTGGAGCATGGGTTTGGCGATAAACCGTACTTTGAGTGCGTGATTGCGGAGTGCGACGGCAAGGCTGCGGGGTTTGCGTTTTATTTCTTTGACTACTCGACGTGGCTGGGGAAGCCGGGGCTGTATCTCGAAGATTTGTTTGTTGACCCGGAGTTTCGCGGCAAGGGCGTTGGGAAGGCTCTGCTGGAGCGGCTGGCAGCGATTGCTCTGGAACGCGGGTGTGCGCGGATGAAGTGGGAAGTGCTGGACTGGAATGAGCCGGCGATTGAGTTTTATCGCGCGATGGGCGCGGAGTTTCTGGATGAGTGGCGCAATGTGCGGGTGAGCGGGGATGCGCTGAAGAAGCTGGCAGGATTGGAAGTGGCGAAGTGAAGATTCGGGTGATTGGCGGGTCCTGCGCGGACGGCGGGCGGAAGGTACATCCTACAATTTGTGGGGTAGTTGTTGCATGAAGAAGATTCGAGTGATTGGCGGTGGGCTTGCGGGTCCGGAGGCGGCGCTGATGGCGGCGCGGCTGGGCTGCGAGGTGGATTTGTACGAGATGCGGCGGATGGTGGGTGGGACGCCGATTGTGACGCCTGCGCACCAGACTACGGATTTTGGCGAGCTGGTCTGCTCGAACTCGCTGAAGAGCGAGAGCCCGAATACGGCTCCGTGGCTGCTGAAGCAGGAGATGCGGCGGGCGGGGTCGGAGCTGTTGAAGATTGCTGACGAGACGGCTGTGCCGGCGGGGCATGCGCTGGCGGTGGATCGCGTGGAGTTTTCGCGGAGGATTGCGGAGGAGATTGAGCGCGAGCCGAAGATTCGGGTGATTCGCGAAGAGGTGACTTCGCTGGAAGGCGATGAGCTGACGATTGTGGCGAGCGGGCCGCTGACTTCGGACGCGCTGAGCCAGGAGATTTTGCGGATTACGGGGTCGCAGCACTTGTCGTTCTATGACTCGATTTCGCCGATTGTGGATGCGGAGTCAATTGATATGGACCGCGTGTACTTTGCGGCTCGGTGGGATAAGGGGACGGCGGATTACATTAACTGTCCGATGACGAAAGAGGAGTACGAGACTTTTCTTGATGCGTTGACTGCGGCGGAGGCAGCGGAAGAGAAGGAGTGGGAGAAGCTCGATTATTTTGAGGGCTGCCTGCCGATTGAGGTGCTGGCACGGCGCGGGAAGGATACGCTGCGGTTTGGGCCGATGAAGCCGGTTGGGTTGCGTGATCCGCGGACGGGGAAGACGCCGTGGGCTGTGGTGCAGCTTCGCAAGGAAAATGTGCGGGCGGATAGCTACAACCTTGTTGGCTTTCAGAATCATTTGAAGTGGAATGAGCAGGCTAAGGTTTTGCGGCTGATTCCGGGGCTGGAGAATGCGAAGTTTTTGCGCTATGGGCAGATTCACCGGAATACGTATATCTGCGCGCCTGCGCTGCTGGATGGAACGCTGCGGTTGAAGTCGAAGCCGAATGTTCTTTTTGCCGGGCAGCTTTCGGGCGTTGAGGGATACACGGAATCGATGGCTACGGGGATGCTGGCGGGTCTTTATGCGGCGAAGGTTGCTGCGGGCGTGGAGCCTGTGGCCGTTCCGCGCGGGACGGCGCTGGGGTCGCTGGTGCATTACATTACGCATGCGGATGTGAAGGACTTTCAGCCTGTGAATATTACGTTTGATTTGCTGATGCCACTGGAAGAGGAGCTTCGCAAGAAGATTCGCGATAAGAAGGAACGGCACAGGATTCAGTGCGAGCGGGCGCTGGCGGAGTTTGATGCGTGGTGGGCGGGAACTTTTTCGGCTGGCACAGTGTCGAAGTAGAGTAGGCGTAGTCTGATGAGTGGAGAGATGGATGCATAAGTTTGTACTTTTTGCCGCTGCTGCGTTTGCGGCTGGTTCGACGATGGCGATGGGACAGGCTCAGAAGCCCGCGCCGCAGGTGCAGACTGCTGTGCCTCCGAAGGCTGTTCCGCAGAAACCTCTGTTGCCTTCGGCGTTTGCGGGGTGGGTGAGTGAGGAGGCTCTGAAGAGCGTGGCGGATGTGGCTGCGGTTGACGGTGCGAATGCGGCTGCGCTGAAAGAGTACGGCTTTACGGGCGGCGCTACGGCTACCTATAAGCGCGATGGCGAGACGCTGACGGTGAAGGCGCTCCAGTTTCCGGATGTGAGCGGGGCGTTTGGGGCTTACTCGTTTTATCGCGATGCGAAGTGGCCGAAGGAAGAGATTGGGCAAGGCGCGGCTTCCAATGGGAACCGCGTGGTTTTCTGGAATGGGACTACGGTGGTGGATGCGACGTTCTCGAAGGTGAGGGCGGAGTCTGGTTCGGAGCTGCGCGAGCTGGCGGAAGAGTTGCCGCAGGCGAAAGGGAACAAGGCGCTGACGCCTCCTGTGCTGGATTTGCTGCCTAAGACGGGTGTTGGTGATCCGGGGCAGAAGACGCATTACGAGAAGGTTCCGAATGGGATTAAGCTGGTGCCGGGCGCGGGGCTGCTGACGCGGCTGGAGACGCTTTCTCCGCGCTATGCGCTGGGCGCGGTTGGCTATGCGGGTTCAGGCGGCGTGCTGCCTGCGGAGCTGGTGGGCTTTGAGATGGATGCCGAGGCGGTGACGGCGAATTACTCGCTGAGCTCGGGGCCGGCGGTGCTGACGTTGATTTCGTATCCGACGCCGCAGATGGCTACGGCGGCGGAGGGGAAGATTCGGGCTTACATCCAGGCGGGGGTGCAGAAGGCCCAGCCGCCGTTTACGCAGGCGCTGAAGGACTCGGACCAGGCCTCGCTTGAGGTGCGGCGCACGGGACCGGTGGTGGCGCTGGTGAGCGGCGATGCGGTTCCGGATGAGAGCCACAGGCTGCTGGAGTCGGTGCACTACTCGTCGGATTTGACGTCGATGCCGATGCCGGGGATTTCCGATGTGTCGAAGACGGGAAGCCTGCTGATGAATATCGCCTACTTTGTGGCGGTGGTGGGCGGAGCGGCGCTTCTGCTGGGGCTGGTGTTCGGCTTTGGCCGGGCGTGGTGGCGCGTGGCGCATGGGAAGACGGCGTCGTCGATGTATGAGGCGGAGTTTACGCGGTTGAATTTGAAGGACTAGGTTTCCTGCCCCAATCGGAATGCGGTAACGGGTAGTATCAGTGCGCTCGGTTTCGCTGGAGACTGGGTAATGAGGTATCTCTGCATGCAATACGCAGGCCATTGACAGGAGGAAATCCTGTGGAAAACCGGATGAAAACCTATGGAAATACCGGGAAAACCGTGTAAATTCAAGAGAATAAACGGCGAAGACGCGGAAATTATGCTCCCATTTCGGGAAAATGGGAGTTGATTGTAAGTCATTGATTATATTGTAGATATTTCTTTCTGGAATTGTTCTTGACACGCCGAATCTGCGAACCTACTATGCAGCCAGAAAGTTCTGATGGCTTTGCCTCCGTTGGAACTATTCTCCCTAAGGAAGGAGCTGCCCTGTTGCCGGGCGGCTCTTTCCGTTTTTAGAGGCAGGGACTAGGAACATAGGGACTAGGGATTAGAAAAGGCGACTGCAAGGGCAAAAGTAACTGCAGATCTTATGGTGAGTTGGCTTTTGTGGTATCCCATGTCTCCAAAAGAAGGAGACATGGGGAACCCGGCTTTGGTGGGACACGATGGGTTGTGTGACGTGGCCAAGGGTTCTTCTAGTCCCTATGTTCCTAGTCCCTGTTTCACCATGCCGAAGTCTGCGAGCATGGCTCGGAGGACTACGAGGATGGTGACGGTGACGGCGGCCCAGATGCAGGTCCAGAAGCCGAGACGGTTGAAGGAGACTACGAAGGCCTGGTCGTGGTAGTGGAAGCCGAGGCCGAAGTGGTCGGGGAGCATGGCGCGGATGGCTACAGCGAGAAAGATTCCGCCGGCCCATACGAAGGCGATGCGGAAGGCGAGGACGAGGGTTTGCGCGATGACGGTTTGCGATGGCACGAAGGGTTCCTCTTTCGGGATGCGGAGTGCGTGCAATCTGTTAAGACCCAACTTTACCGAAATGGCTGCTAACGGTACAATCGAATGAGTACGCCGACGTAGCTCAGCTGGTAGAGCAACTGATTCGTAATCAGTAGGTCACCGGTTCAAATCCGGTCGTCGGCTCCATGTACAGCGCAAATTCTTTGTTCTCAGCCGAGAGCTAAGAATGCGAAGAGATTTTGAGACGATCAGGCGAAAGACCAATGGCTTTATAGCCATTGGTCTTTCGCTTTTTGTGCTTCACAAGTATCCCAGCAGGGTAAGTTAAGTGGGCAGATTCAGGCATAAGGTCCGGGGCTAAAGCCCCTATCTCTATCTTTCCGGCTTTTCAGGGGCCTGAAGGCCCCTGCTCCCTCCGGCTGGTCTTTCCTTGTTTGTTGGGATAGTCACCAAGAGAATTCAGGAGTCTGCTGCGCTGTATGGCCGATAAGAGGAGATTTGCGAGCTATCGCCGGGATTTTTCCGTCTAGTGAGACAGAGGGGTTGATGCAAGACACCTCGTTTCACGAAAAGGCACGGAATGGGATCGAAGATTTTTGGCGGCAGATGGTGGAGCCTGGTTTTTCTTGCGGCGCTGACAGCGCTAACTCTGGCAGTTTCGGGCTGCTCCGGTTTTTGGGACCCGATTGCCGGGACTACTACCAGCACAGTTACGCTTACTTCGTCTGCCACTTCGGTGGAAGTGGCGGCTAGCGTTACGTTGACGGCGACGATTTCCAGCACGTCGGCGACGGGAACGGTGGAGTTTCTGAATGGAAGCACGTCGCTGGGCACGGCAACGTTGAGTGATGGCGTGGCAACGCTTACGACCACGTTCAGCACGGCTGGAACTTATTCTCTGACTGCCTATTATGAGGGAGACACGACCTACGCTACGAGCACGTCGAGCGCTGTTTCGCTTACTGTGAGCGCGAGCCTTCTTTCTACAACTACTACGCTTACTGCGTCGAGTACTGCGCCGACCACGGCGGATAGCGTTACGCTTACGGCTGCTGTTTCGCCTACGGCAGCAACGGGGACGGTTACATTTTATGACGGCAGTACGTCGCTGGGTACCGGGACGCTTAGCTCGGGCAAGACTACCTATGCCACAACGTTCGCTGCCGGAACGCACTCGGTGACGGCCAGCTACGATGGCAGCAGCAGTTATGCCTCCAGCACGTCGAGCGCGGTCTCGATTACTTCTACGACGGCTTCTTCCGCGAGCGTGCAGTATACGTCGATTGTTGTGAGCGCTGGCAGCAGCACTACGCTTGCTGCGGGAGATAGCGTGGTGCTTACGGCTACGATTTCTGATGTGGATGCTACGGGGAAGGTCCGGTTCTATGATGCCTCGACTTCTCCGGTGAGCTTGCTGGGGACGGCGACGCTTGATTCCGGTACGGCATCGCTTCCGGTGACGTTTGCAACTGCGGGTACGCACCAGATTATGGCGAGCTACGCAGGGGCGAGCGGGTATGCCGTCAGTACATCCAAGGACGCGTTGCCTCTCATTATCGAGAAGTGAGAATCGCCTGCTGAGCGCCTGCGTTTGGAGAGGCATTATGAGTGGTAGGCTACGGGCATGCTTGGGAAACTTGTCCGCTTGTCTTCGTTGCTGCTGATTGTGGCGTCTGCACAAACTCTCTTTGCCCGCGTGGAGCGGGTGGAGGTTCGCTCGCGCGAGGATGTGCTGGGCGGGAAGAGCTTTGGCGATGCGGGGGCGTACGAGCGCCTGCGCGGGACTGTCTATTTTGCTCTGGCAGTAGATAACAAGCACAATGCTGCGATTGTGGATTTGAAGAATGCGGCGAACCTGCGCGATGGCAAGGTGGAGTTTGCCGCGGATTTTGTGGCGCTGAAGCCGAAGGACCCGAAGAAGGGCAATGGGTCGATGTTGCTGGAGAATCCGAACCGGGGGCATAGCGGGATTTTGCGGCTGGTGGATGGCGGCGATTGGGACGCTGAAAAGAGTGCTGGGGATGGGTGGCTGCTGCAGCAGGGCTTTACGTTTGTGGCGCTGGGGTGGCAGTGGGATGCTCCGGCGGGTAAGGATGTGCTGGGCTTTCAGGCTCCTGTTGCGAAGGAGAATGGCAGGACGATTACGGGGTTGCTGCGTGGGGACCTGATGCCGTCGAAGGTGATGGCGGAGATTCCGCTGGGGCATCTGATTGTGGGCAATATAGGCGGCACGGAGTATCCGGTGAGCGCTCCGGAGGATGCGCGGAATGTGCTGACGGTGCGGGATTCGCGCAATGCGGCGCGGACGGTGATTCCGCGGGCGGAGTGGCAGTTTGCGCATACGGTGGATGGGAAGCTTGTGCCGAGTGACAGGTTCATTCATCTGAATGGCGGGTTTCAGCCGGGGAAGATTTACGAGTATGTGTACGTGGTGCAGGACCCGGTGGTGGCGGGCGGCGGGTTTGCGGCGATGCGGGATTTTGCATCGTACGCGAAGCATGATGTGGATGCGCTGACGCCGGTGGAGCGCGTGTATGGGCAGGGGATTTCGCAGAATGGACGGTTTCTGCGGGATTTTCTTTATGAGGGATTCAATACGGATGAAGAGGGCAGGATTGCCCTTGATGGCGTGCTGGCGCATGTAGCCGGGGCTGGGCGAGGGAATTTCAATTACCGCTTTGCGCAGCCTTCACGGGATTCGCAGCCTACTTCCTCCGTGGATTATCCGGTGGATGTTTTTCCGTTTACCGATGAGCCTGAGACGGACACTGTGACGGGTGAAAAGGGCGGGTTGCTGGACAAGTCTGTCGCGGATAAGACGGTGCCGAAGATTTTCTTCTCGAACACTTCGTATGAGTATTGGGGGCGGTCGGCGGCGCTGATTCATGTGAGCGCGGATGGGAAGCGGGACGCGAAGATTTCTGACAATGTGCGGATTTATCACTTCACGGGGTTGCAGCATTTTTCGGGGCCGTGGCCTCCGGAAAAGGGGCGGAGTGATTTGGATGGGCAGGAGCCGCAGTCGCCGCTGGTGGTGCGGTATTTCTGGCGGGCGATGATTGCCAATATGGATGCGTGGGTGCGGAAAGGGACGGAGCCTCCGCCGAGTAGTCATCCGCGGATTGCGGATGGGACGCTTGTGCCACTGGATAAGTGGGCGTTTCCTAAGCTGCCGGGTGTGAATCTGCCGCATGAGGCGAATGCGGGTGAGCGGCTGGATTTTGGGCCGGAGTGGAAGCGCGGGATTGCGACGATTGAGCCGCCGAAGATTGGGCCGGCGTTTCCGGTGCTGGTGCCGCAGGTGGATGCGGATGGGAATGAGAAGGATGGAGTGAGGCTGCCGGAGATTACGGTTCCGCTGGCTACGGTGACGGGGTGGAATCTGCGCGACCCCGCGATTGGCGCGCCGACGGAACGGTTGCCGTTTGAGGGTTCGTGGATTTGGTTTGCCAGGACGGCGGAGGAGCGGAAGTTGGCGGGCGATCCGAGGTTGTCGATTGCGGAGCGGTATGCGGATGAGGCGGATTATCTGAAGCGGTATGGGGCGGCGGTGGATAAGTTGATTGCGGAGCGGTGGATTTTACCGGAGGACCGCGAGGCGGTGATGGAGCGGGGGAAACTGGAGTGGGAAAAGGCAGGGAGTAGGGATTAGAAAACAAAGGCAACGGCAACTGCACGTCTGTCGCTTCGCTGAAAAATACTTTGCTCAGGATGACAAGCTGTTTTTGGGGTAGAGCTAGCAGATGAGAGTGGGGATTGGCGGTTAGAAGTGTCTCATGAACCAAAAAAGGCACGTGTTATCCACGTACTTTTTGCGTGTGTTTTAATTCCGGACGGCTTATCCACGCGTATTCTTGGCATAATCGCTGCAAGAGCGGTTCCTCCTGTCCATCGGTCAACGTGCGGGCGGAACGTATCCATTGAGATACGGACGCCTGACATCACCAGGGGAGCTAAGACGAGTGAGCCAGTACCTTCGCCGCCCAGACAGTGGTAGTCAGGCCGTAGCTTGCCGGGATTTCAGCCGCGAGGACGTGCTTCGGATTCTCCAGATTCCTCAACATCAATTGCAGAGCTGGGAACGTGCCGGGTTGATGCCGGTGCGGAAGAAGTACAGCTTTCAGGACCTTGGACAACTGAGGACGCTGCGTTCGCTGCGCGCCGAGGATGTTTCTGTCGCTTCGATTCGCAGCTCGCTGGCTGCCATGCAGGCGGTGAGCGGGATGGCGAATCCGCTGAGCGAGGCGACGGTGGTGCGGAAGGGCAAGCAGCTTATCTTCCGGCATCATGGCGAGGTGATGGACCCGATCCGGCGGCAGCTTTGCTTTGATTTCGATGGCGGAGCGAAGCAGGCGGTGGCGGTGAAGGCTCCGGTGCCGATGCGGAAGGCGGCCCAGTCGCGAGCGCAGGAGATGTTTCTGACCGCGGTGCAGGCGGAAGAGGCCGGCGAAAAGAAGAAGGCGATGGGGATTTACGAGGAGATATTGGCCTCGCACCCGGAATATGCCGCGGCTTATATCAATTTAGGCACGATTTACTTTCATCTGCGGCAGTATGAGAAGGCCGAGGAGCTTTACCGTCGGGCTACGGTTGCCGATCCGGAGTATGTGCTGGCGTTCTTTGATTTGGGCAATGTGCTGGATGAGCTGGAGCGGCTGGATGAGTCGATTACTGCTTACCGGCAGGCGGTGGCTCTTTCGCCGCGCTATGCGGATGCGCACTACAACCTGGCGCTGGCGTTTGAGCGCAAGGGTGAGCGGCGGAATGCGCTGCGGCACTGGCAGGCCTATGTGAAGCTGGACCGCAATGGTCCGTGGGCGGAGCATGCGCGGGGGCAGATTCATAAGCTGCTGCGCGGGGAGAAGCTTTCGATTGCCTGGCGGACGGAACGGTTTGTGGCGCGGGGTAAGGGTAGGGCGGCGCTGCGGCTGGAAAAGGCAGGGGACAGGGTATAGGGTGCGGGGTACAGGGGTTTTAGATACACGGCGAAGGCTATAAAGGGCCGAAAAGCTGTAAAGAACTAAACGGCAGAAGCATAAAAGACAACCGCAGATCCTTCGCTCCGCCTACCCCACGAACGATGAAACTGTTCGCGGGGCCCAAAGAGTTTCGCTCAGGATGACACCACCTAATTTTGTGAGAGAACGGGGATATGGGGGCTTACAGTTGAGGTTTCCCACCCTCGCGACAGGAAAAAGTCGCAAGGATGGGGCACGGGAACTGCATCTCACCCTGTTCCCTGCTTTTCTGCAATTTACTTTCCAATGTCGCGAAAAAGAGGGTGGCTGCCACAACTTTGTGGGGGAAAATGAGTCTATGAAGTCGGTGGCCCATGGGGAAAGTGTCCCTGGGGGCTGCTGTTGTTTCACGTTTTCTGAGGCCAGGCGGGTATGCGCCGGGAATGTTGAAGCCCCCTTCGGCTGCCTGCATGTACGATGTATCGGGAGAGGTTCGGAAAGAGCACCTTTCTTCCTCTACACTTCTTAGAACGACATACAAGGAAGCCCCCATGAAGAGAATGTTCGCGATTGGCAGGCAGAAGCAGTCTTCGCTCCTGAGCCTGTTGGCGGCGTGTGCTTTAGCGGCAGGTTCGTTGAGCGCGCAGAGTGTCAGGCCCCGCATTCAGACAGAGATCAACACCAACCAGCCGAGCGTTCTTAAGGGCTCCCTGCACCCGCTGGCGCAGAGCCGGTTTGATGTGGGACGCATGCCGGGTAACACCGAGTTGCATGGCATGACGATCTTTTTCAACCGCTCGCAGGCGCAGGAAGCGGCTCTGCAGACGCTGATTAAGGCGCAGCAGAATCCAACTTCTCCGCAGTATCACAAGTGGCTGACGCCGGAGGAGTTTGGCGCGCAGTTCGGCATGGCGGATGCGGACGTGGCGAAGGTTGAGAGCTGGCTGGAGTCGGAAGGCTTCAAGGTTACCTCGGTAAACCATGCAAAGAATGCGATTCACTTCTCCGGTACGGCGGCGCAGGTGGAGCGGGCGTTTGCTACGGAGATGCACGTCTATAGCGTGAACGGAGAGAAGCATTTTTCGGCTTCGACGGCGCTTTCGGTTCCGGCATCGATTGCCGGTGTGGTGACAGGGGTGGAGAATCTGCATGACTTCCATCCACGGCCTGCGCATGTGCATGCTCCGGTGCATGTTCGCGCGAAGTCCACCGGCGTGAAGGGCCAGTACACCACCTGCGGCGACCAGGATTGCACCACGTCCAACCAGGGTGTTTTCTTTGCTCCGGGCGACATCAAGATTGCGTATGACGTGAATTCCCTGATTAGCGGGGGAAACAACGGCGCGGGCCAGGTGATTGCGATCATGGGCCAGTCGGCGGTTCAGCTTTCGGATATAGAGAACTTTCAGCAGGCGGCGGGGCTGGCGGTAAAGGACCCGCAGATTACGCTGGTGCCGGGCACGGGCGATTCTACGTTGAATCCTGGCTGCCAGAACGGCGGCAGCTATACCTGCGGCGGCGATGAAGGCGAGAGCGACCTGGATTTGGAGTGGGCCGGGGCGATGGCTCCAGGCGCGACTGTCAATTTTGTTTACACGGGCGGCGATTTGACGAACGGCGTCGCGACGTACGGCGTTTTCGATTCGTATCAGTACGCGGTGGATAACCAGATTGGCAACATCATCAGCATCAGCTATGGCACATGCGAGACAGAGCTGGCGCAGTCGGACTATAGCGCACTGGAATCGATAGGCGAGCAGGCAACTACACAAGGGCAGACGGTGCTGGTGGCTTCCGGCGACTCGGGTTCAACGGCGTGCGAGGGCTTTACGGATCTGAGCGCATCGCAGCAGTCGGCGCTGGCGGTAAGCTATCCGGCATCGAGCGCGTATGTGACGGCTGTGGGCGGTACGGAGATAACGGCTGCGAATACAGCGGTGGGGCAATACTGGTCGGCTGCTTCCAGCAGCGATACCGGCGGCGTTGCGCTAACCACGGCACTCTCCTATATTCCCGAGATTGCGTGGAATGACGACGACTTTACGTATGGCGGGGAGACCTACCAGAATCTGAGCGCGAGCGGTGGCGGTATCAGCACGTTGACTGCGCGGCCAAGCTGGCAGACTGGCGTGACGGGGATTCCGTCGGGCAGCTTCCGGCTTGTGCCGGATGTGGCGCTCTACTCTTCGCCGAATTTTCCGGCGTACCTGTTCTGCTCAAGCGACCCTAGTGACTGGAATCCAGGCGATGGCACTGTGAATAATCCGGGGCAGACGGCGAGCTGCGGTGCGACGAATGGGGTCTACGAATTTTTCGACAACTCTGGTTATGGCTACTTTACGGCAGCCGGCGGCACGAGCTTTGCCACGCCGATTTTCGCGGGCATGCTGGCAATTGTGAACCAGGCGAAAGGCTACACGACTGGACAAGGGCTGGTGAATCCGGCGCTTTATACGCTGGCGGCGAATAGCTCGACGTATGCTTCGGCTTTCCATGACGTGACAAGCGGGAACAATAACTGCACGGGCGGCTCGAAGTACTGCGGAAGCCAGACGGGCGGCTATTCGGCGGGCACGGGATACGACATGGTGACGGGCCTTGGCTCGGTGGACCTGGCGAACCTGGTGACGTCGTATACGGGTAGCAGCACGACGGCGATTAGCACCACGACGACGGTGACGCCTGCGAGTACGACGCCAACGGTAGGAGCCAATGACACGATTACGATTTCGGTTTCTGCGGCTTCTGGCTCGGCGGCTCCTACCGGCACTGTGACCGTGAAGATTGATGACACAGCGGTGACTGGTTCACCGTTTAACCTGACTGCGAGCGGCACGGCGGCAACGGCTTCCTTTGCGGCTACGTTCGCGGCTGCGGGCGCGCACACGATTACGGCGAACTACACTCCCGCTGACGCGACCTTTGCGAGCTCGACGGGAACAGCGACGGTGACGGCGCAGGCAACTAGCTCGGGTACGGGCAAGATTGCGGTTGCGGCAACGCCGAGCACGCTGACGGTTAGCCAGGGCAGTTCCGGCACAGAGAACCTGACGGTGACGGGCAGCAATGGCTATTCGGGCACGACGACGCTGAGCATTGATTTTGGTTCGGCTGACAATAGTCTCGGAAACCTGTGCTATGGCTTTGGCTCGGGTCTGGCGGCACAGGGAACGGTGACGATTGGTACGGCGAATGGCTCGGGAAGCACGACGCTTCAACTGGATGCTAATTCTGCAGATTGTCCAACGGAAGATGTGTCTAAGGCATTACGCCTTAAACCGTTGAGGGCGCTATTTACTCCGAAGAATAAGTTAAAAGCGCAAGATAATTTTCGTAATCTTTTTCCGGAAGGCGTCACATTTGCTGGCCTGCTGATGATTGGTTACTTGGGGCGACGGTCACGGAAGCTGCGTGGGCTGGTTGCTGTGCTGATGCTGGCTACGGTTGGCATGGCGATTTCGGCTTGTGGTGGCGGCAGCGGCAGCGGTAATACGCCTTCCAACCCGCCGAAAGGAAGCTACACCGGAACCATTACGGCTGTGGATACGGCGACTTCCTCTATTACTTCAACCACTACGTTTACGTTTGTGATTGATTAACTAAGCAGGTAAGAAACGAACGGCGGGCGCTTGATACGCGCCTGCCGTTTTTGTTTGGAGCCAAGTGTGCATTGGCTTTGATAGACTCCGGGCCGGAGGTTATATATATTGACTCATTCTGCTGTTTCTCCCCTTACACAACTTAGCGAAGAGGAAGAACTGTTTTTCTCGACGGTGCAGAAGTTTGCTGAAGAACGCATTGCGCCGGAGGTGCGTGCGATGGATGAGGCGCAACAGATGGCTCCTGCGCTGGTGAAGGAGATGTTTGCGCTGGGGCTGATGGGGATTGAGATTCCTGAGATGCTGGGCGGCGCGGGTGGCAGTTTCTTTGATGCGGTGCTGGCGATTGAGGCTATCTCTACTGTTGATCCTGCAGTTGCTGTGCTGGTGGATGTGCACAATACGCTGGTGGTGAATGCGATTCGGAAGTGGGGGAGTGAGAGGCAGCAGAAAAAATGGTTGCCGATATTGGCTGCGGGCGCTGTGGGTGCGTATGCGCTGAGTGAGGCAGGGTCGGGATCGGATGCGTTTGCGTTGCAGAGTCGTGCGGAGAACGTGGAGGGCGGTTTTCGGCTGAGTGGACGCAAGCAGTGGATTAGCAATGCTCGCGAGGCGGGGCTGTTTCTTGTGTTTGCGAATGCTAACCCTGAGGAGGGCTATCGCGGCATTACTGCGTTTGTGGTGGAGAAGAATTCGGCGGGCTTGAGTGTGGGACACAAAGAGGACAAGCTTGGGATTCGCGCGAGCAGCACTTGCGAGTTGAGCTTTGATAATTGCGAAGTGCCTGCGGCGAACGTGCTGGGAGAAGTGGGCAAGGGATACAAGATTGCGATTGAGACGCTGAATGAAGGGCGTATTGGGATTGGCGCGCAGATGCTGGGGCTGGCCGAGGGTGCGTGGAAGCATGCGGCGAAGTATGCGCAGGAGCGGAAGCAGTTTGGGAAGGTGATTGCGGAGTTTCAGGCGGTGCAGTTTGCGCTGGCGCGGATGGCGACAGAGATTGAGGCGGCGCGGTTGATGGTTTATAACGCGGCTCGGCTGAAAGATGCGGGGCAGGCGTATGTGAAGGAAGCAGCGATGGCGAAGCTGTTTGCTTCCGAGGTGGCCGAGCACGTGGCTAGCGAGTGCGTGGAGATTTTTGGCGGCAATGGATTTGTGCGCGATTATCCGGCGGAGAAGTTTTATCGCGATGCCAAGGTGGGGAAGATTTACGAAGGCACGAGCAATATGCAGTTGATGACGATTGCGAAGCAGGTGCTGAGTGGCGCTCGCTGAAAAGCGGTTTGGAAAATCTTAGAGCAGAACAAAACGCGATGGAGAATCTTGCAGCTCTCCATCGCGTTATTGCGTGCGAAGATGTATACAACAGGAGCAAAACTGAATGAGGGATGCTGGGATGATGCGGATTGGTTCGCTCGTTGTGATGGCTTGTATGGGGTTTTCGCAGGTGCTGATGGGGCAGGCTGCTCAGGGGACAACGCAGGCACAGAAGAAATCGGATGCCAATTCCAAACAGGAGAAGCCGAAGCCGCGTGTTCGTCCGAATGATGCGGGTGCGCCGGTTCCTACGCGGGAGCAGATGCTGCGCGGGGCTTATGGGCCATATCGTGAGAACAACGACTTGCTTTATTACCATCTCGATATTCGCGTGGACCCGGCGAAGAAGTGGATTGGTGGGAAGAATACGATTCGCTTCAAGATGCTAAAGAATGGGGAGCGCATTCAGCTTGACCTGACGGACAAGTTGAACATCGACAAGATTGTGATGGGGGATGCGACGCTCAAGTATGAGCGTGACGGCAGCGCGGTGTTTGTTGATTTTCCGAAGACGCTGATTGCGGGGCGCGAGTACTCGATTGACTTTTATTACTCGGGGAATCCGCTGGAGACAGGGCGGTTTGGCGGGATTACGTTCAAGAAGGACCCGAGCGGGCATGACTGGATTAACACTGCCTGCGAGGGGATTGGCGCGAGCGTGTGGTGGCCGAACAAAGACCAGTGGCAGGATGAAGTCGAGAACATGGACATCAGCGTTGCGATTCCGAATGGGCTGACGGATGTTTCCAATGGGAAGTTTGTGGGTAAGACCGATCTTGGCGATGGCTACACACGGTGGGATTGGCATGTGAGCTATGGCATCAACAACTATGATGTTTCGCTGAATATTGGGAACTATGTTCACTTTGCCGATACGTATGGAACGGAGCCTCTGGATTTCTGGGTGTTGCCGGAGGATCTGGATAAGGCGAAGGCGCAGTTTGCGCAGGCGAAAGGAATGATTGAGGCGTATACGCATTACTTTGGCGAGTATCCGTTTATCAAGGATGGGTACAAGCTGATCCAGGCGCCGTATACGGGCATGGAACACCAGAGTGCGGTGACGTACGGGAATATGTTCAAGAACGGGTATTATGACCGTGACTGGACGGGTGTGGGGATTAGTCCGTGGTTTGACTTCATCATCATTCACGAGAGCGGTCATGAGTGGTTTGGTAACAGCATTACGGCGAAAGACCCGTCGGATATGTGGATTCACGAAGGATGGGACACGTATCTTGAGAGCCTGTATGTGGAGTACCGGTGGGGCAAGGCGGATGCTATCAAGTATCTGACCGGATATAAGCCGAAGATTTATAACCTGCGGCCGATTATTGCGGAGCGCGGCGTGAATGCGGAGCCTACGGAGGACCAGTACTTCAAGGGCGCGCTGATGTTGAATACCCTGCGCAGCGTGGTGGATGATGATGCGAAGTGGTTTGCGTTGATTAAGGGGATGTATCAGCACTTTCAGCATCAGCAGATTATGACGGAAGATATTGTGTCGTATTTCAACCTGCACACGGGGATGAATCTGACGCCGATTTTCAACCAGTATTTGCGGCAGTCGCGGATTCCGCGGCTGGAGTTGCTGTTTGGTGAGTCGAAGAATTTAGTCGGGTATAAGTGGGATGCGGATTACGATGATTTTGCGATGCCGGTGAAAGTGGGTACGCCGGATCATTGGCAGGTAATTCATCCGACGACAAAGTGGCAGTGGATGGAGTCGCCGCTGAGCAAAGATAATTTTCAGGTGGCTGGGGATTACTACTACATTGATGTGAATAAGCAGTAGTTGTGTGGGTGAAACGAACGGCGGGGGCTGAAGCCTCCGCCGTTTTCTTTTATAGCTGAACTGGTTTTTGGCCGGGCGGCTGCCCTGCTCTACCTTGCAGGGCAGCGGCAGGCGTGGTAGCTGTCTGCGGTGTAGTTTTCCAGCGCGCAGGTGTACTGCGGCCAGAAGGGGGTCAGTTCGGGAGACTTGCTGCCTACGAAGTAGTTTTCAAGATAGCTTTGGCTGGCCGCTGACTCAGCCTTAGGGTCGGCGGAGAAGGCGTTCAGGAGTGACTGGACTTCCTTCGCGGCGTATGCGGGCTTGTGGTAGGTCTTGCCGTAGTCGTACTCCTCTTGCCATTGTGTGTTGATGCCCGTCTGGTTGGAAGCGGCGATGACGCGGTAATTGCGCAGGATGGCAGTGCGTGGGTCGATGGTGGCGATGGTGAAGGCCGGGTTGTTGCCATCGACGGGGGAGATGGAGGGAACCATCTTGAGCGCGATGGGCGCTGCGCTTGTGTCCGGCGATTTGATGAGGCGCATTTCGTCCATGTGGGTGTGAGCGAAGAGGGCGAGGCGAATTATGTCGCCGTACTTTGCCAGCGTATTGGGAAGCTCATCGGAAGAGAGGAAGAGATCGGGATCTTTGCCGCCGCACACGTTGCGCATCTTCGAGATGGTTGCGTAGGGATCGATGCCGGGCGGAATGTGGCCCATGATCCAGATTTTTTCGTGATGTGTGCGGGCTTTGTCGAGTTCGGTGCGGAGCCAGTCGATTTGCGCTATGACGGCTGTTGGGTCGTCTTTGCCGCCGCAGGTTTTGTATTTGCGGGACTGGAAGAGGTCGTCAATGACGATGAGACGCGTGTGCAGGAATGGCGCGGGGAGCGTGATGGAGAAGTTGCCGCCCGCGGCGAAGTTGGCTTCGGCTGTTTGGCGCTCTTTGAGTGGAAGTTTTGTGGTGAAGACTTTGCCGGATGCGGCGAGGAAGGCGGAGTTGGAGTCGAGTTTGTAATCATCGCAGCCGGAGTCGTTGTTGCCGAGTGCGGCGTAGACGGGCGTGCTGGGGAATGCTGTGTGGAATTCGGCGAGGACGAATTCAATGGTTTTGGCTACGAAGGCTTCGTACTGTTTGGGTGTTGCGTTGGGGAAGATGGCGTTGTATTTGCAGGGGAAAGAGTGGGCGATGAGGTCGCCGCTGATGGTGAGGAAGTGTGCGCCGCGGGCGTTGGCGCGCATGGCGGCGAGGCTGGATGCGAGCAAGGGGTAGCTGGTGTCTTCGCCGCGGGTTTTGCAGGTTTCTTGCAGCGCGGCGAAACGCCCTGCTTGATCTGGGGATGCGGGAGCGGCGAGGATGGCTTTCCACTGGCTGGATGGCGCGGCGTCAAGTTGCGGGAGTTTTGCGGGGTCCCAGAAGGGCTCGAAGTGAACGTCGCTTACTAGCAGGGCTGCTACGGGATGTGCGGGCGCGGCGCTTGATGAGAAGGATAGTGCGATGGCAAACAGGGCAACTTTGAATAAGTGCAGGGAAGTGCGGGGCATGCGTGCGTCTCCGTTGAGATGGACGTCCTGGAATGCGACCGGGATTTGCTAGAGATTGAAGAGCTCGCGCAAGTGGCGCGTTTGCGAACGGCTTACTGGGATTTCGGTTTGCTTTTTGTCGTCCATGCGGAGCTGGTAGCTGGATTTGAACCAAGGCACTACTTCGCGGATGTGATTGATGTTGACGACGAACCCGCGATGGGCGCGCCAGAAGCGCGTGGGGTCGAGCAGTTCGAGGAGTTCTTCCAGTGTGCGGCACTTGGACTGGCCTTCAAACTGTTGCGTGACGACGCGAATGACGCCTTCATCAATGGCGGCGTAGCAGATGTCGGCCTGGTCTACGAGCAGGAGGCGGCTTTGTGCCTGCACGATGAGTTTGTTGGGCTGCTGCGCTGAGGGCTGCGTGCGGTTGAGCAGCTTGAGCAGGGCGTCGATTTGCGACTGCGGCTGCGTGCCTGATTCGCCATTGCCGGCGAGGCGGCTTTTGACGCGTTCGACGGCTTGCTGCACGCGGGTGCGGTCGAAGGGTTTGAGAAGGTAATCGACTGCGTTCACGTCAAAGGCGCGGACGGCGTACTGGTCATAGGCCGTGGCGAAGACGATTTGCGGCAAGGGCTCGGGCTCTTCGTCAGGATGCCGCTGGCTCTTTGTCGCGCTGTGCTCAGCCAGTTTTTGAAGAACACCGAAGCCGTCGAGACCGGGCATTTGCACGTCGAGGAAGATGAGGTCGGGGTGGTGCTCCTCAATTAGATCGATGGCTTCAATGCCGTTGGAACCTTGTGCGACGACATCTACGTCGCCTACGGAGTCGAGGAGATACTTCAACTCGTCGCGGGCCAGTTGTTCGTCGTCGATGATTAGGGCGGAGAGAGACATCTATGGAGATTGTAGGACAAGGGACAAGGGACAAGGGACTAGGGACTAGGGACTAGGGACTAGGGGACGATGCGCTCTGGCTGGCATCGGCTGTACTACTTGCTTAAAAGAAAGCGGCCTGCTCGATTGTGATTCGAGCGGGCCGCGTTTTTCTTGTCCCTCTTCCCTATTTTTTAACTTCCTAGAACTCGTAGGCGGGCGGGCATGTGGTCTTGTGCCAGCTCGTGGCCGCAGCGGGTGCAGAACTGGTCTGTGGCGCGGACGGTGCGGAAACAGCTACCGCAACTGGCCGTGAGCTGATAGCTGCACTGCGGGCAGAAGTGGAAGTCACTCTGGACAAAGGTTCCGCAGGCGGGGCAGGCGGAGACGAGGGGCTGGCGCAGCAGGAAGTAGAGCACGGCGCCGATGCCGCCGGGCATGACGACGCAGAGGACCATCCAGAAACGGGTGCTCATGGCGCGGCGGGGCGCGTCTTTGCTTACGAAGCCGAGCATGAGGCAGTAGACAGCCGCGAGGATGCCCCAGGAGAGATTGAAGTAGATCCGGAAGCCTAGCGGTGGCGGCGCGTGGTGACGGAACGCGGGAAGCACCATCCAGAAGTAGTACTCGACGACGGCAAAGGCAGCGACGGCGAGTGCGATGGACCATGCGGGAATCAGGTGGGCGTCGTTATCGGCTTGGATGGGCGGTAGGTTCATCTGTTTTAAAGCACTTCTAGTAGAGTGCAACGGAATTCAAGTGCACTTCTATTGAATCATGACGGCTTGGGGCGGGGAGAAGTTGCGGGTTGGGGTTGGAAAAACTGCAATTTTTCGGGGAAATTTGCCGGGAAGGGCTTGGTGCGGTGGGGTGAGGCGCTTCCCGGCGGCGGGCTAGCGGGTGAAGTCTACATATTGCCGGCCGGAGTAAAGGCGGAAACCTCCGGAGGGGGCGGGCAGGAACTGGAGCGGGGTGGGGCGTTTGATGGCGGAGTCGCTGGTGGCGGGGACGGTTAGGACGTCGTGGCCGCCTACGTCGGTGATGACAAATTTGCCGGAGACGAAACCTTCGCCGTAGACGCCGGCGGGGAGGGACTGGCCGGAGATTTTGAGGGGGGCTTCGGTGATGAGGTAGCCCTGATATTTGGCGGCGACGTCGCTGGAGTAGCCGCTGTTGTCTACGAGCGTGGCGAGGACGTAGAGGCCGTCGGGGAATTTGACGCCGCCGGAGTTGCGGAGCTGCGTGGGGGCGGACTGGCCCTTGTAGTAGACGGAGGCGGGGAGCAGCTTTTGCGTGTCGGCGGGCTTGAGGATGGCGCCGGATTGGGCGGATGCGGCGGTGGTGACCGTCATGACGACTGCGGCGGCGAAGGTGCGGAGTGCTTTGAGTTGCATGGTCTTCCTCGTGGTGGTTTAGGGACCCGGTTGCAGTTTACAAACGGGCGGAGCGGGGGATGGTGCGTGGCGTCACAGCCATTGTATGCGGGAGTTCATGGCAGGTAGAGGTCTACGTATTGATGGACGGGCATGGTGTCGAGGTGTGCAGGGTCGAGGGATGCGTCGAGGATGCGCTGCTGCTGTGCCTGCGGGAAGCGGCGGGCGAGATTGGTTTGGAATTTGGCGATGAGGAGCGGGAGGCCGTCGGAGCGGCGACGGCGGTGGCCGATGGGGTATTCGACTGTTTGTTCCAGAACAGTGCCGTCGTTGAGGACGGCTTGAAGGGTGTTGGCGATGGAACGCTTTTCGGGGTCGTGGTAGTCGGCGGTGAACTGCGGGTTTTCTACGCAGGTGATTTTTTCGCGCAGGGCGTCAATGCGCGAGTCTTGCGCGGTGGTGTCTTCGTAGTCGGCGGCGGTGAGGCGGTTGAAGAGGAGCGGGATGGCGACCATGTACTGAATGCAGTGGTCGCGATCAGCGGGGTTTGAGAGCGGGCCACGCTTGTCGATGATGCGGAGGCAGGCTTCATGCGTGCTTATGGTGATTTGCTGGATGTCCTCGGCGGTTTTGCCTTGCTTGTCGAGTTCAGCGCGCAGGGCCATGGAGGCTTCTACGGCGGTTTGGGCGTGGAACTCGGCGGGGTAGCTGATTTTGAAGAGGACGTTTTCCATGACGTAGGTGCCGTAGGGGCGTTGGAACTGGAAGGGCTGGCCTTTGAAGGAGACGTCGTAGAAGCCCCAGGTTTTGGCGGTGAGCGCGGTGGGATAGCCCATCTCTCCGGCGCGGGCCATTAGGGCAAGGCGGACGGCGCGGCTGGTGGCGTCGCCGGCGGCCCAGCTTTTCCGGCTGCCGGTGTTGGGGGCGTGGCGATAGGTGCGCAGGGATTGGCCGTCTACCCAGGCGAGCGAGATGGCGTTGATGGTTTGCTCGCGGGTGAGGCCGAGGAGTTTGCTGACGACCGCGGTGGAGGCTACTTTGACGAGTACGACGTGGTCTAGGCCCACCTTGTTGAAGGAGTTTTCGAGGGCGAGGCAGCCCTGGATCTCGTGGGCCTGAATCATGGCTGCCAGCACGTCGCGCATGGTTAGCGGGGGCTTGCCTTCTGCGATGTTGGTGCGGGAGAGCCAGTCGGCTACGGCTAGGATGCCGCCTAGATTGTCCGAGGGATGGCCCCACTCGGCGGCTAGCCATGTGTCGTTGAAGTCGAGCCAGCGGATGATGGCGCCGATGTTGAAAGCGGCTTGTACGGGGTCGAGTTGATACGGCGTGCCGGGTACGCGTGCTCCGTTGGGGACGACTGTGCCGGGGACGATGGGGCCGAGGAGCTTGGTGCAGGCGGGGTATTCGAGAGCTTCAAGGCCGCAGCCGAGCGTGTCGATGAGGCAGGTGCGGGCGGTGGACCATGCGAGGTCGCTTTCGATGGTGTAGTTGAGGGCGTAGTCGGCGATGTCGGTGATTACAGAGTCGGGCGCGGGGCGGTCGTTTGGGATGTGCGAGGACAAAGCGGGATTCCTTTAGCAAGTTAGCTGCGCTGCGCGCAGTAGCGAGTTAGCAGGTTAGCGGAGGGAGCTAGGTGCGTTGGCCGAGTGGTATGAAAGTCTGCGGTTCAGGGCCGGTGTAGTTGGCGCTGGGACGGATGATTTTGCCGTCGGCGCGCTGCTCCAGGATGTGCGCGGACCAGCCTGCGGTGCGGGCGATGACGAAGAGCGGGGTGAAAAGGTCGATGGGGATTTGGATTTCGTTGTAGGCCACGGCAGAGAACCAGTCGAGGTTGGGGAACATGCGCTTGGTTTGTTGCATGACGGACTCTACGCGTTCGGCTATGGCGTAGAGGTTCTTATCTTCCGGTGAATGTGCGAGGGATGCCGCGATTCGCTTGATGATTTCGTTGCGCGGGTCGGCGATGGTGTAGACGGGATGGCCGAAGCCGATGATGACTTCGCGGTTTTCGATGCGGCGGCGGATGTCCTGCTCGGCTTCGTCGGGTGAGGCGTAACGCTGCTGGATTTCGAGGGCGACTTCGTTGGCTCCGCCGTGCTTTGGACCTTTGAGTGCGCCGATGGCTCCGGTGATGGCGGAGTAGAGGTCGGAGCCGGTGCCGGCGATGACGCGGGCGGTGAAGGTAGAGGCGTTGAACTCGTGCTCAGCGTAGAGGATGAGGGACGCGTGCATGGCGTTGGTCCACTCTTCGCTGGGCTTGTTGCCGTGGAGCAGGTGCAGGAGATGGGCGGCCAGGGAGTCGTCGTCGGTCTGCACTGCTACGCGCTTGCCGTGGCGGGCGAACTGGAGCCAGTAGCCGAGCATGGAGACGAGCTTGGAGAGGAGTTGGTCGGCGAGGGTGATTGCGGTGGCGGTGTCATGGGCGGCGGGTTCGGGTTCGATACTGCCGAGGACTGAGACTCCGGTGCGGAGTACGTCCATGGGGTGTGTGGCAGCGGGGAGGAGTTCGAGAGCCTGAAGGACGGCTTGGGGGAGTGTGCGGGCGGCGGCCAGGGTTTGCTTGTAGGCGGCTAGCTCGGTTGCGTTGGGGAGGTGGCCGTGGAGCAGGAGGTGGGCTACTTCTTCGTACTGGCAGTTGGCGGCGAGGTCGTGGATGTCATAGCCGCGATAGTGGAGGTCGTTGCCGGAGTGGCCTACGGTGCAGAGGGCGGTGTTGCCGGCGGGCGTGCCGGAGAGGGCTACGGATTTTTTGGGTTTGAAGGCAGGTATGGGCTCCGGCATTGAGGCTCCTGACTGAGAGCTTCAACGTAATGGATGGAGAGTGCGGGTGTCCAGATGGGGTGGAGATTTACAGATTTTGGGTGGGGAGGGTGATTCTTCTAATTGGTTCAAGGCTGCTGCCGGCTTTCTATGCCTGATGGCTATGGCGTTGTTGCTTCTCTTGTAAGATTTTGAAAATTAAATAGATAGTCGGTATTTATGGTGTTTATTGATTGGTTAATAGGTTTTGGTAAAGTGGTTACTTTGCAGAAAAAATGCCTCGAAAAAAACTTTTTCCTTTGCCTGGGCAGGTGTTTTGGGCTGTGGGTTCACAGTTTCACAGTCCCAGTATTAAGAGGGGGGAGGGGGATACCCTTCTGCCTGAAAAATGTAATGGCCCGATTCTTTTGGAATCGGGCCATTGCTCTGGTGATTATGAGTGTGACATAAAACCCCTTAATTGAGCGCAAGAGTTATCCACAGATTTGGAATTTATTTTTAGGGCTGTGGAGTTAGTGGGCGGTCGGTCCATAGGGTTTTGTCGGCGATGGACTGGACGGGGTAGAGGCGTCCGGCTAGAAGCTGCTGGGCCTTGGTCTCGTTTTTGTCCTGGGCGAAGAGCCATTTGCGCTCGCCGGTGCCCCATTGCTTGGAAAGCTCGTCCGGGGTGAGGAAGATTTTTGGCGCGTCGGGCCAGCAGGAGCCCCAGAGCATGGAGGAACCTATGCCTGCAGGTGAGCAGGGCTGGATGACGATGTCGGCTGGCTTCTTGAAGAAGTTGTGAGTGTAGAAGATGACCGAGGATGCGTCGGACTGGTCGCCGTAGATGATGAAAGTGTCGGCGGGGGTGCCCTTGGCGAGGATTGTGTCGGCCAACTGCTTGGAGCTGAGCATGGGATCGAAGCGCGCGAAGGCGATGTGCGCGGCGATGAGGAAGACTGCCGAGGTGAGCGCCAGCGACGTGGTTGCGGCGAGGTGCTTGCGCTGACGGCGCAACTGCCAACTGACCGCCGGGCCGATGAGCAGTGCGATGGCCGCGAGAGAGGCGGGCAGGCGCAGGGCGGCGAAGGACGGGCCGGTGAGGTCGAAGAAGTGCGAGGTGGCAAGTGTGTAGTCGCCTACGTCGCGATGGGCGAGAAGCTTGCCGATGTCGGAAACGAAGGGGAGGTTACGCGACTCCCAGAGCCCCCAGCCGAGGGCCAGTGCCGCAACGACGCCGATGACGGCGAAGACGGCCTGTGCGCCGGTGAGCCATGCGATCGAGAGCAGTGGGCGGGTTGTCTCCGCGTTGGTGCGGCTTTCTTCCGCGTTGGCCAGGAGGCCAGCGATGAGGATGAAGAGCGCGGGCCAAGCGGGGAAGGTGTAGTACTCCTGATTGGTGGAAAGCGAGAAGAAGAGCAGGACAAAGGCCGCGTAGAGGCCGAGGAGCCAGTTGGTGCGGACGCGGAATTTGAGGCGCGCTACGTAGGTGGCTACGTCTTCGCGGGCGGCGTTGTCGAGATAGAAATCGACGGTTTGGCCTGCGCCGGAGCGGAGGTGCTGGAGCCAGTTGTGGCGGGTCTTCCAGGCGACGATGACGAGCGCGGGAAGGAAGAGGCTCCACGGAAAGAGCCAGACGAGGTGCGCGAGCCAGTACCAGGCGACGGGCATGCGGTTGTAGTCCACGGGCCAGCGGGTGCCGAGGAAACGGAAGACATGCTCGTTGAGGAAATAGAAGTACCAGAAGCCGTGGACGTTGCCGGGCGTGGGACGGTTGCCGATGGGGGTGCCCTGATCGGGGTTGGCGAGTCCGGCGAGGATGTGCCATGGGGCGGCGATTACGAGGAAGAGCAGGATGCCGCTGAAGGGTTTGAGGTCGCGCCAGCGACGCCACTGGCCGCTGAGCGACAGCAGGGGAATGGCAGCGGCGAGGAAGAAGACGGGGGCGATGAGTCCCTTGGTGAGGGTGGCGAGGGCGAGCGCGGCCCACATACCGTACATGCGGGTGGGGCGCTGGCTTTCGAGGCCGGTGAGGAAGCTGTAGAGCGCGAAGAGGAGCAGGAAGCTCAGCAGGGCTTCGGGGATGGAAAAGCGTGTCCAGAGGAACGGGCCGATGGCTGTGAGCACGCCGAGGGCGGCGTAGAAGCCAGCGCGGCGTCCCCAGGCGCGGAGGGCCCAGAAGTATGCCAGCGCGGCGAGGCCGAGAATGGCGAGCGAGTTGGCGAGGTGCGTGGCAA
The DNA here is from genome assembly GCF_059115385.1 of Occallatibacter sp. FHG110214_02. Taxonomy (NCBI): domain Bacteria; kingdom Pseudomonadati; phylum Acidobacteriota; class Terriglobia; order Terriglobales; family Acidobacteriaceae; genus Occallatibacter; species Occallatibacter sp. FHG110214_02. The sequence continues at coordinate 53,521 of NZ_JBZYWK010000005.1, forward strand.
AGACGTTTTCGCCAAAGACGCGGTAAAAGCCGGCGGCGAGCCAGTAGGGCAGCGGCGGCTTTTCAAGGTAGCGGATGCCGTTGATGTGCAGCGTAACGAGGTCGCCGGTTTCGGCCATGTGCTGCGCGGCCTGGGCGTGGCCGGCGTCTACGTCGTCGAGCAGCGGCGGGCTGAAAAGGGAAGCGAAGTGCACGGCGGCGAAAATAAGCGCCAGAACAAGCCATGCAACAAGCGGGCCGGGGCCCGACTGCGTGCGAATTTTCTGCGGTATCTGTGTCGTCATTGCGTAAAGAACAGCCTTAATAGGATATCAAGGCTTGTTTGCCGGCGGGCTGGCTATGACGATGTGAGACCGCGCTTTACGAAAGATTTATGCGGCTTTTGCCCGGCTGGTTCGGGTTTTTACGACTTTGACCTCGATAGTGACGCCGTCGGCTTTTTGCAGGTAGGCGATCAGGTCCATGAGATTGCGGGCCTGGGGGGGGGGCCAGTGGCGCTTAACATGTGCATCAGGCTTTTGGGGGAGCGGTTGAGGGCTTTGCCGGCGGCGATGAAGCCTACTGTGCCGTTGATGTATTCGCGGAGCATGGCTTTGGCGAAGTCCAAGTCGCCAGTGAGCAGGTCGTTCAGAACGTCGCTGAGGAATATGCGGCGGAACTCTTTGCGCTGAAGATGTTCTTTGACAGTTTCCCGAAAATCGCGTGTGAGAGGCTGTGGCATCTTATTTCTCTTTCTAGCAGCGCTTGTAGTTGCCCCAAGACGGTGAGCTGACGCAATGTCGTTTTGATGCCGATGTTTGGTACCGCCAGTGAGCGTCGTAATTGTGCCTTTGTAAATCAACATACTCACGGGTAGGTATCATTTGCATGGTAACGTGAGGGTTACCATGTGTCGAGCACTTTTGGCGGTTTGTGGACGCGGCGGCAAGTCATGATTTTTATTGATTGGCGGCATGTCATTATCGGTTGTATTCCGCTATTGCTTTCCATATTGGCGCTCGTGGGATTGCGCTATACGGGTAAAATTTCGCATCCACTTTTCAAAGCTACGGCATGGGTGTTTGGCTTGCCTGTTTTCTTGTTAGGCAGCCTGCTTTTTGTGCTCGTTCTGGCGGGTTTGGGGTGTAGCAGCTATTCCGCGCCAATTTATTCGCCATCGGGAAAGATGGCTGTGCGATTAGAAACTATGGACGCAGGCGCAGTTGGTGGGGATACGGCCGCGACGCTGCACTGGGCTTATGGCTTGCGTGACAGCACGATAGTGGCGGGATCGTACATGGTGATCGAACCAAAAGATGTGCATTGGGTGAACGATTCGGAGTTGCAGATTCGCTACGCTGGTGATGGAAGTATCTATAAGTGCGAGAGCATGGCAAACGTGAAGGTAAAGTGTCTGCCGAGATAGCAGATATTGCGGTTTAAGCATCTCTATTGCAAGAAATAGTCATTCCTAATTTTGTTCCCTTGTTTTTGGCGTTGCGCGATTGCAACATCGGTCGTGTATCTTCGGTGTGAAGAGCACTTCTTTCCTACATGCCTACTTTTGCTGCGATTGATATTGGGTCCAACTCCTGCAGGTTGAAGATTGCGCGGGTTGTCGCGCACCGCTTGAAGACGGTGCACGAGGACCGCGAGGTGACGCGGCTGGGGTCGAGCGTTTTTGAGTCGGGGCTGGTTTCTCCGGAGGCGATGGCGCTGACGCTGCGGGCGCTGAAGCGGTTTCAGCGGGCGGTGCAGACGCATGCGGTGGACCAGATTCGCGTGGTGGCGACGGCGGCGCTGCGCGATGCGCGCAATGGCGCGGCCTTTCAGGCGTGGGTAAAAGCCGAGACGGGCTGGAATCTTGAGATTATTTCCGGGCTTGAGGAAGGACGCCTGATTCATCGCGGAATTATGGGCATCGAGCCCGGAGTTGGCGGGCGCGTGCTGCTGGTGGACCTGGGCGGCGGCAGTTGCGAGATTACGCTGAGCGAGCACAAGCGGATTAAGGAAACGGTTAGCTTGCCGCTGGGCGCGGTTCGGCTTACGGAAGGCTTTTTGACGGCGGACCCGGCTCCTGTGGAGGGGCTGGCGCAGATGCGGCAACTGATTGGCCGTGAGCTGCGGCGGGCGCGGAGGAAGATTTCGCCGGAACGGGTTTCTCTGGTGATTGCGACGAGCGGGACGGCAGCGGCGCTGGCTGAGGCTTCAGCCGTGCTGGCGAAGAGCTCGAAGCGGGTAGCGAAGAAGTCGGCGGTGCGCGGCGGGCTGCAGCCGGGGCCGGGTGTGGCGCTGACTCCGATGGTGCGGAAGCTGGCGGGCAAGCTGGCGAAGATGGCGCTGCCGGAGCGCGAGGCGATGCAGGGCGTGGGGCCGCGGCGAGCGGAGATTATTGTCGCCGGAGCTTATGTTTATGCGGAACTGCTGGAGCATTTTGGGCTGCCGGGGTTTCGGTATTCGGAGCTGGGGCTGCGCGATGGGATCTTGGCGCAGATGCTGGCGGAGCAGGATACGCGGGCGCTGGGGCATCGCGAGTTTGAGCACGAGCGCTGGGAGAGCGTGCTGGGTACGGCGCGGCGGTATGGGGTGGACCCAAAGCAGGCGGAGCCGGTGCGGGCGCATGTGGTGCAGTTGTTTCGCGAGCTGAAGGCGCTGCATGGGCTGCCGGAAGATTATGAGCACTGGCTGGTCGCGGCAGCGCTGTTGCGGGATACGGGGAAGTTTATTAACCACCAGGGGCACCACCGGCATACGCAGTACATTATTTCGAGTTCGGAGATGTACGGGTATACGCCGGTGCAGCGGACGATTGTTTCGGCGATTGCTCGCTATTTAGGCAAGAGCCGGCCGGAGCCGGGGGACCGGGCGCTGCGGAATATTCCAGCGGATGAGCACAAGAATGTGCGCCGGGCGGTGGTGTTGCTGCGGCTGGCGGTGGCACTGAACCAGGACCGCGCCAGCGATGTGCTGCGGGTGGTGGTGAAGGTTTATCCGAAGCGCGTGTATGTGGAGATGAAGCCGGGACGTACGGGCGCGGAACTGGAGCTTTGGTCGCTTCGCAAGGAAGCGGACTACTTCCGCGAGGTCTTTGGGCGGGAGCTTTTTCCGACGCTGGCATAGATGTTGCGGGCCGTGCGAGGGTCGATGAGCCACTGGAGCTGCGCGGGGTGGCGGTCGAGATCGACGCGGGCGATGGCGCCTTTGCGGAGGCGCAGGCTGGCTCCGCCGTTGCCGGTGACTAATTTTCCTAAAAACTGAATGAGGTTGGGGTTGTGGCCTACGACGAGGACGCCATCGGCGCTGGAGTGCGCGGCGAGTAGCTCCTGAAAGGTGGCGAAGGTGCCATTGGGCGCGAGGGCGGGGCTGACTTCGATTTTGGTTTCGTAGCCCAGTTCGGTGGCGACAAATTGCGCGGTCTGCAGGGCACGCTTGAGCGGGCTGGAGACGACGGCGTCGATTTGCACCTTGAGGGAGCTGAGGACGCGGGCCATCAGGATGCACTGTTCCTTGCCGTCTTTCACAAGGCCGCGCTTGGCATCGAGAAGAGGATTAGGTTTGCTAAGGCCCGCGTTGGCGTGGCGCATTACGTACAGGTTCATGGGGGGTCTTTCCGGCGGGGGAAACGTTCAGACGCCTAATTTAGAACAGAATCCGCATAGGCGCACACGGCTTAGAAATATGAGCCGGATTTTTCCTGAGGAAAAATCCGGTTAGCGTCCCTGACGCTGAGTAATGCCGTGCGGTTTCTGGTCTAACTTGCCGATTTTAACACTACCGTAATATTTGTGTCGGAGCTTCTCTGGCGTTTTTGCCAGAGTTCGCTGACTAAGAGGCCTCCGAGGTGGGTTTTACGGGCAGCAAGAGAAAATCCGGAATAGAGGATGGAGGAGGAGTAGTCGGGGAGTTGGCGGGTGGAGAGGCTGGTGAGGAGACCGAATGCCGTATAGAGAAGCTTCACGAGGGGGCGGGCGACGAGCTTGCCGTAGAGACCGGAGGGGATGGCGAAGTCGGAGACGACCCAGTAGGCGTTGGGCGCGAGGTGATGACGGACGGTGCGGGCAAGGGCGCGGACTTCCTTGCTGGTGAGGCAGTCGAGGAAGAAATGGCTGATGACGAGATCGTAGGGCTGGGTGGTGGAGGGGAGTGAGTCGAGCCAGGTGCGGGCGTCAGCGGTGTGGGTGCGGACACGGTCGGCGTTGGAGCCGGAGCGCTGGACGAGGGCGCGGAGCATGGCGGGACTGGCGTCTACGGCGTCGATTTCGATGTAGGGGTTGAGGTCGAGCAGGTCTGCGGTGAAGCGGCCATCGCCGTCTCCGAGTACGAGGGCGCGGCGGGCCTGCATCAGCTCGGGCAGCCAGGCGCAGCGGGCCTGGTGGAGGAACGGGCCGAAGGTGAACAGCTCCATCCAGCGATAGGTTTTTGCGAGGCGGTCGAAATTGGGCGCTGGGCTGAGCATGGGGTTCAGCGCCGGGCTGGTTAGCTTCCGGCCGGAGACGATGGTGGTGGATGGCTGGCTGGTCATAGTTTGAGCATCAGGGCCGGGGTTAGCAGGAGAGGGCTGAGAAGAACCAGGTCGGCGGCCACGCGCAAGGACAGTGGGGAGAGCTTTTCCCGGTATCTATCTAGGATGAGAAATGCAAGCGATGAGATGGCTGCGGCGGTTAGCAGTGCGGACTGACGCGGTGCGGAGAAGATGGCCAGTGCGAGCATGGCGAGAACGAGGATGGCTGCGGGGAACTGGACACGGCGGCGGGAATGCGACTCCCATTCCGAGATGGCATAGAGGTTGAGTGCGGCTAGGGCGGCGTAGGCCAGCAGGGAGAGGAGCGGGAGCTTCAGGAACTGGGTGAGCGAGTGGCCTGCGCCGAGTTGCGAGCTGACGGGCAAGGCGCAGCCGAGGGTGAAGAGGGTTCCGACGATGATTGCGGAGCGGATTTCATGGCGTGTGGCTGACGGGGCCGGCTTGCGGTATGCGTGAACGCTGGTGAGCCAGAGTAGCGTGGCTGCCGCTACTACGGAGTCTGGCCGGATGGAGCGCGGCGGGAGCTGCAGGAAGACCAGCGCGGCTGCCGTGATGGCGGCTAGGGTGGCAAGCGGGAACAGGATGCGGCGGTGACGCCAGTGGAAGTGATGGCGATGGCGCAGGTCATGGTTGCTGCGCTTGCAGAAACTTGCACGGGCATCGAGCAGGCGGTCTGCGATGTAGATGGTCCAGACGATGAGGAAGAGCGCGGCGGCGGCCCAGAGCGGGAAGCGGACGTGGGCGGACCAGGTGAAGGCCCAGGCCCAGGTTACGGCGACCGTTGGCGCGTCGAGGCTGGCGAGGTGCCAGAGATGCAGCGGCGCGGTGAGGCCGCGTGGTGCGGAAGATGTTGCTGGCGGGTTGAGGAAAGTCGCCACGGATACAGGGTACAGCGAGGGAGCAGGGAATAGGGAATAGAAAACAAAAGCAAAAGCTTACGGCTTGTCCTCTTAATTTCCCGATATGGTCATTGCCGGGAAATTGGCGTTAGGCGTTGGACAGGGTTTTGGTGACCATGGAGCGGATTTTTTGGTTGACGTCGGCTACGGAGACGAAGAATGGCGTCCTGAGGCAGTGGAGGGTTAGCTGGCGGGTTTCAGGAGAGTAGTTCCAGGCTACTTCTATGCCCATTTGGGAGGCCGAGCCGGAGTTGCCGGTGATGGTGATGCCGGAGGCGTGCGCTTTTTTCTGGAGCTCGGAGAACTGTTCGGGGGTGACGTTTTCAAATATCTGCGGTGCGGTGGTGGCTGGCATTGGTTTCTCCCATTCCAGAATGACAGGGATCGAGGGAACAGGGAATAGGGAGTAGGGAATAGAAAACAAAGGCAAGGGCAATTGCGGATTCGTCACACCTTTTGATGGATGAAAGAGGATGCAGCTTAATTTTTTGGGGAGGGCTGGTGGTTTGGGTGTTTCCATCCTTGCGGCGGGAGAAGCCGCAAGGATGGGGCACCGGGTTTGTTCTCCCCTCCACCCGGAGGGGAGAACGTGTGTTGGTTAGAAGGAGTAACGCAGGCTGAACTGCATTTCCCGGTCTGACGAGTAGGTCTGGCCCTTGGTGGTGACTTCGCCAAAGGTGCCGCTGCCGGGGGTCTGGCCTGGGGTATCCCAGTTGGGGTGGTTGGTGAAGTTGAAGGCTTCCGCGCGGAAGGTCAACAGGTGGTTGTCGTGGCCGGGCACGATGTGGAAGGGCTTTTGCAGAGCGATGTTCCAGCTCTGGAAGCCGGGGCCGTGGAGTGCGTTACGGGTTCCACGCGGGGCCAGGGTGCCTGCTGCCGGTTCTGCGAAGAGGCTTGGGTCAAACCAACCCGCGGTTCCGAAGTGCTTGGAAAGCGTGGGCTGCTTGGTGAGAACCCAGAGCTGCGAGCCGGTTCCGGGGCCAACGCCGGCGTAGTCGTTGCCGTTGTTGATGGAGCTGAGAGGCTGACCGCTCTGCGCCTGGGTGACACCGGAGACCTGCCAGTCGCCGAGGCCGTTGCGGACAATCCAGTGGCTCGAATGGTTGGCGTAGGGAAGGTTCCAGACGTAATCGACGACGAGCACGTTGCGCATGTCGAAATCGGCTGGGCCGTAGTTGAGGTTCGGCGTGTAGAGGTTGGGCAACTCGTAGCCGCGGCCGGAGCCGAAGTCGAGCAGCTTGGACCAGGTATAGGCCACGTCGAAGAGGAAGTTGTTGGAGAGGCGGCGCTTCAGGTTGACCTGCAGCGCGTGGTAGATGGAGCTTCCCTGATTGGACTGCTCGACGATGGAGGAGAAGCCCTGGTAGGGGCGCAGCGCGTCGGGCTGAACGTCAGGGTTGGCCTGGACGGTGCCGGGCGTTAGCTGGTTGACGTTTTCAAGCTGCTGCAGATGGATTCCCTTGCGGCCTACATACGAGATGGTGAGGGCTGCGAACTTCTGGAACTCCTGCTCAACGCTTGCGCTCCATGCCCATGCTTCCGGGTTGGGGAAGTTGTAGGACTGCGAGGAGAGCTGCAACGGATACAACGCGGCGGTGGTGCCGCCGGGGTTGTCCGCGTGGCCGTTGGTTACGGATTCCGCAGCCTGGAAGGGCGCATTGCCGCCGAGCTGAACGGAATCGTTGATGCCGATGTGCTGCACGTAGCGACCGCCACCGATGCGGACGACCGTGGTGGGCGTGACCTGATCGGTGATGCCGAGACGCGGCTGGATGTTGGTGTAGGTGGTCGGCGAGTAGCTGGGGCTCAGGCCGTGGAAGAGGTTGTTGTAAGCACCGCCGAGGATGGCGTCCGGTACGTGTCCCTTGGCGGAGCTTGGGAAGCCGCTGCCGGGGATGACGACGCCGTCATACTGGTCGCCGCCGGTTTCCGTACCGTTGGTGGGATCAACAAGAGGCGCGGTAGCTGCGTCATAGTACTTCGGGTTAAACATGGACTGGTTGCGCCAGACGGCCCAGTATGGCTGGAAGATGCTGTAGCGTGCGCCGTACTCGATGACGAGGTGCGGCGTTGCGTGCCATGTGTCCTGCGCGAAGAACTCCGCCACGTTGCCGCGGAAGAGGGTGTAGGACTTCTGGCCGATTTCGCCGTAGCTGTCGAAGAGGCCGAGGGCCGCGTTGGCTACGCCCGCGCCGGTTGACGGCGTGCTGTTATGCAGAGCGGTGAAGATGAACTGGCCGTTCTGGTTGTTGGTTGCACCGGGCGTGTTGTTGCTGACGTCGATCTGGTCGAAGTTGTTTTCGCCGGTGTACTCCCAGAGCCCGCCGAAGACGAGGGTGTGGCGACCGATGATCTTGGTGAAGGTGTCGGCGACGGTTTCAACGATGCCGCCGGAGTGCGACGGGTAAGGTCCGCCGTCGAGGGTGGTGAAGTTCTGAATCTCGATGGTGGGAATCTTGTTGGGTGTCAGCTTCTCGTTGGCCGGAAAGAGGTACGGGAAGTTGATGCCGTACTTGGTGCGGTCGTAGAGTCCGCTGGACTGGTCGATGGAGATGGTGACGTGGTCTGTGGAGCCAGAGACCGTGAGGTCGTTGACCGCGGTGGGGCTGATGGTCCACGTGTAATGCAGAACGCCAACTTCATCGGGCCAGTTCCACACTTGCGGCGTGCGGTTGAAGTTACCGGAGAAAGGCGAGTTCTGGTAGAAGTTGTAGTGCAGGAACGAGAAGCGCAACTGGTGATTCTCCGCGGGGAGATAGTTCACCGTTACGGTGTCCTTGCGCTGGTTCTGCGGATAGGGGCCGGTGCCGAGCCAGTTGTAGCCCTGCGCATTCTCATTGGCCGCCGGATAGGCGTTGAGCAGCGCGAGGCCGTTGGGGCTGAGCGGAGCTCCGCAGGCGTTGAGGTCGTTGTTGGGGCAGACCTGACCGGTGTTGGGATTCTTGATGGTGACGGGGTCGCCCGTGAAGAGGTTGTTGGGTACGAGCAGGTCACTGAAGTTGCCCTGGCGCATAAGCGCGGTTGGCACGGTGCCTGTTTGCGTGGGTGACTGGCGATAGCGGACCCATTCCTGCCCGACGAGGAAGAACAGCTTGTTGCGCAGCGGTTCCCACACGTGGGGGATGGCGATGGGGCCGTTCACATTCCATCCGAACTGGTTGTAGCGGAAGGGCGTGGGGTGGCCGGAGACCAACGGGTTGGTGGACTGCTTGTTAATCCAGGTGTTGGCGTCAAAGAACGAGTTACGTACGTACTCGAAGGCTGCACCGTGGAAGTCGCGCGTACCGGTGCGCGGCACCTGCACGAGTACGCCGCCGGATGTTCCGCCGTATTGCGCGGGGTAGGCCGTGGCGAGAATCTGCATCTGCGCAATGCTGTCCACGTCAGCTACGCCGGTGGTGGTGCCGTTGCCGCGGGTACGGATCATGGGCGCGCCGTCGAGGGTGACAGCGATTTCGTCGTTACGGGAGCCGCTGATCTGCGGGCCGCCGAAGTCCGGCGCGAAGTTGAAGGAGGAGAGCGGCGCATTGCGCGTGACGCCGGGCTCGAGCTGTGAGAGATAGATGGGGTTACGTCCGTTGAGCTGGATGGACTGCACCTGCTCCTGCGTGACGACCTGGCCTACGGATGCGGATTCTGTCTGTAGCACGTTGGCGTTGGCTTCGACGGTAACGGTGGTGCTGACGTTGCCGACCTTGAGGGTGAAGCTTACCTGGCGACCGATGCTGGCGTCCACGATGACGCCGTTCTGGGTCTGGCCTTCAAAGCCCTGGGCGGTAACGGTGACGCTGTAGGTGGCTGGCTGGATGTTGGTGACGGTGTAAGCGCCGCCTGCATCCGTGGTGACGGTGAAAGTCTGGCCGGTGGCACGGTTGAGAACCGTGACCTGTGCGTTGGGAACTACGGCTCCGGAGTTGTCTGTGACTGTTCCGGAGATGGACGACGTGATGTTTTGCGCGTATGCAGAACTGGATACAGTGCCCGTGGTTGCCGATGTAAAAGCAAAGGCAGCGAACACGGCAATAGCAAAGTTACGCGGGAGTTTTTTTAGCCTGGTTGCGGAAATTGGCGGTGTGTTTGTGCGATTGAAAATATCAAAACCGCGCATGAGTTTAGCCTCCTCGTGACTACGTTTAATTTTTGGCGCGTGCTTTTTTACCACTGTTTACTTATCTGTGCCGCGCCTGGCTGATGGTAACGATTCCATCTTTGTGGTAACGATTCCATTGTTTGAGCAGAAACAACTACAAGTAGAGGAAAACAAGTGTGTCTATCAAGAAAACGAACCATTATGCGCAGTGAGCACAACGGTTGTCAAAGAAGGATGAACATAAGCGGGAATGGGTTGGTTTTTTAAGCCCCAACTGATCAAAAAAGAAATCGTTTCCGAAATCCGGCGCATTCACCAGCCTTTCATCTTTATGCGTCACCCTGGTTGGTAACTTCGTGCCAAGCATCCATGTGCCGCTTGCCCAACCGCGCCCGGAAAACTCCTTCTCCAGCCATGCCGCCGCGGTTTTGCTTTCGCGTGTGTTTGGGGCTGGTGCTGCTTTTGTGTGCGCGGCTGGGGGTTGCGCAGTTTCCCAGTACGACATCTACTCAGCAGCCGGGGGATGAGGCTCCTACAGAGGGCACGCCTACGGTTTTTCCACATCCCAGCGAAGGGCGGTTCTGGCTTTCCGGGCAGATGAACTTTATCTACCAGGCGAATCCGCCGTTTTCCGCGAAATACTCCGGGGATAACAGCTTCCGGTCGCGTTATGACAAGTCCACGGGGCGGATTTTGACGCTCTATGGCGGCGTGTTGCTGGGGCGCTCGACCGAGGTGCTGGTGGATGGCGAGGAGGCGGGTGGGCTGGGGCTTAGTTCGGCGGTTGGCATTGCCGGGTTTACGGATCTGGATGCGGTGCGCGACCCAACGCTGACGGGGACGCCGTATCTTGCGCGGGTGATGGTCCACCAAGTCTTTAGCCTGGGGCATGAGAAGACGGATTCGGACCGAGGGCCGCTTTCTACTTTTTCCAAGATGCCTAGTCGGCGGCTGGAAGTGCGCGTTGGGAAGTTTGGCATTACGGATTTCTTTGACACGAATGTGGCGGGGAGCGATACGCATTTGCAGTTTCTGAACTGGTCAGTGGACCAGAACGGCGCGTATGACTTTACCGCCGATGCGCGTGGGTATACGTGGGGCGCGATGGCGGAGTATCAAAGTCCAGCGTGGGGGCTGCGATTTGCGGAGGCGCTGGAGTCGGGGCCGAAGAATGGCGGGAAGCTTGTGTGGAATCTGCGGTGGGCGAGCACGTCGAATACGGAGTTTGAGCTGCATCGTGGAGTGATTCCGAAACATGCGGGTACGGTGCGCTTGCTGAGCTGGGTGAATCGCGCCAACATGGGGCTCTACGAGTATGCGATTGGGCAGTATCTTGCGGGGAAGACTTCTGCGCCGGATATCTCGGCGCATCCGCTGCAGGTGACTACGAAGTACGGCTTTGGCGTGAACCTGGAGCAGGGGCTTTCTTCTTCGGTTACGGCGTATGGGCGCTTTGGGTGGAATAACGGCAAGGCGGAGACGTGGTCGTTTACTGAGATTGACCAGACGTTTTCAACGGGCGCGGTGTTTCTGGGCAATTTGTGGAAGCGCAAGAATGACCGTGCGGGGATTGCGTTTTCTTCCAACAGCATCAGCAGTGCGCATGCGCGGTACCTTGCGCTTGGCGGGCTTGGGTCAGTGCTTGGAGACAGCCATTTGAAGTATGGGCGCGAGAATCTTGTTGAGAGTTACTACACGGCGCATCTGTGGCGCGGATTTTATGCGGGGCCGGATGCGCAGTATGTTGTGAATCCCGGATATAACCAGGCGCGCGGGCCGATTTTTGTGGGTTCGTTTCGTGTGCATGTGGAGCTGTGAGGTAACGGTATGAGAATCCGCCTGGTTCGGTACATCTTGGTTCGATACATGCTGATGTGGATGGTGGCGGGATGGTTTTCTTTTGCCGTTCATGGGCAGGGGCGCGCGCTGTATGTGGAGCCGTTTGAGGGCGGCGCGAATGTTGGCGCGCTGCATGACAGCGTTGTTCGCTATTTGAGTAAGAGCCATGGTTTTCGGGTTGTTGATTCCGCGGCTGCGGCGGATGCCATTGTGAAGGGCAAGGGGCAGCTTTGGGTGCGGGGATACATCAGCACGAATACGCGGACGCCTGCCAGTAATCGGCATGCGGTGTATGGCGGATATCTTTCGCTGCAGCTTATGGGGAAGGACGGGCAGCCGCTGTGGTCGTGGCTTGCTACTCCGGGAAGGCTGGCGTGGAAGAACGTTGTGGACGACCTAGCCGATCAGACGGTGAAGAAGCTGGTTGCCGCTGAGGCTGCGGGGGCTACGGCGGCTACGGGGCCGGCGACGGTGAGCTCGCTGGCGCAGACTACGCTGCATGGTGGCGGGGCTACGTTTCCAGCGCCGCTTTATCAGAAATGGTTTGAGGATTTTGAGGCGCTGCATCCGGGGGTGCATGTTCCGTATGCTCCGGTGGGGTCGCAGAATGGCGTGGATACGCTGCTTGCGGGCAAGCTGGATTTTGCGGGGTCGGATATTGCGCCGGAGGCTATCAGTGCGAATCCCGCGGCGGGACAATTGAGGCGCGTGGCCTCTGTGCTGGGAGCGGTGGTGGTTATCTACAACCTGAACGGCGGGCCGGTGGAGGATATTCACTTTACTCCGGAGGCGCTGGCGGATATTTACATGGGGCGCGTGCGGCGGTGGAATGACGCGGAGATTCGGCGGTCAAACCCGGGTGTGGATTTGCCGGATGCGGAGATTGTGGTGATTCACCGTTCGGATGGCAGCGGCACGACGTGGGCGTGGAGCCACTATCTTGCGAAGGTGAGCGCGGCGTGGAGTTCTGCGATGGGGAGCGGTGCGGTGCTGCGTTGGCCTGTAGGGACGGGTGTGGAAGGCAGCGAGGGCGTAGCCGATGCGGTGCAGAAGACGCCGAATTCGATTGGGTACGTGGAGCTGGCGTATGCGATTCAGCACCAGTTGAGTTTTGCGGGGATTCGCAATCGTGCGGGTGAGTATGTTCACGCGGATTTGGACAGCCTGACGGAAGCGGCTACGAGCGCGGGGGCTGCTGGCGGAGTTGCGGAGGATATCAGCGATTCGCCGGGGAAGAATGCTTATCCGATTGCGGCGTATACATGGCTGGTGTTGCCGACGGAGACGGCGGAAGCGGCTCGCAAGGCTGCGTTGATTGAGTTGTTGCGATGGGTGCTTGGGAATGGGCAGAAGGAGTGCTCGTCGCTTGGGTATGCGCCGCTGCCGCGGTCTGTGGTGGATTTGCAGTTGCAGAAGCTGGATGCTTTGCGGTGAGGTGGGAGCTGGCTGTGTGGGTATCCCACCCATGCGGCAGAAAGAAGCCGCATGGATGGGGCACGGTGCTTTTGTGGGATGCGGGCGAAGAACAAAAGCTGGTTCTTCGCTTGTCACTCCCGAACTGCGCCCGGCAAGGACGTCGCTTAGTCTGCGGCGGCTGCGGTTTTGGTGGACTTTTTGGTGGGCTTCTTAGGGGCTTCGGCTGCTGGTTCTGCGGTTGCGGCTTCGGCTTTGTGGTTGTGCGCGCTGGTGCAGGGCGGAGGGATGTCCTTCAGAGTGGCTTTGCCTTCGGCCAATTGCATGAGGAAGTCCTGCGCGGAGAAGCGTGGGGCGTCCTTGTACGCCTTCGAGGCGCGGATGTAGGCGCCGTCAGGCTGCTGGAGGCGCGCTTTGAGCGTGTCGGCTAGCAGGGCGGGCAGGATTTCCTGCTGGATGCGTGCCTTGGTGGCTTCTTCGCGAACGGGGAAGACGACTTCGCAGCGCTCGAAGAGGTTGCGGGGCATCCAGTCGGCAGAGCCGATGTAGATTTCGGCCTGGCTCGAATCGGGGCCGCCGTTGGCGAAGTAGAAGATGCGGGAGTGTTCGAGGAATCGGCCAACGATGGAGCGGACGCGGATATTTTCGCTGAGGCCCTTGACGCCGGGCTTGAGGATGGACATGCCGCGAACGATGAGGTCGATTTCTACGCCTGCCTGCGAGGCTTCATAGAGGGCTTCGATGACGCTTGGTTCAAGGAGCGCGTTCATCTTGGCGATGATGCGTGCGGGCCTGCCAGCCCTGGCGTGGTCGGCTTCGCGGCGGATGAGGCCGAGGAAGCTTTCCGCCATTGTCAGCGGGGCTACGAGCAGCGGGCGGTAGTCGTCGATTTCCGCGTGGGCGGTGAGGTAGTTGAAGACCGTGTGCACGCGCTCGGTGATTTCGGGGTCGCTGGTTAAGAGCGAGAGGTCGGTATAGAAGCGCGCGGTGATGGGGTTGTAGTTGCCGGTGCCGAGATGGCAGTAGCGGCGGGTGACGCCGTCTTCATCGTGGCGGACGAGCATGGCGAGTTTGCAGTGCGTTTTGAGTCCGACTACGCCGTGGAAGACCTGCACGCCTGCATCTTCCATGCTGCGCGACCAGCGGATGTTGGAGGCTTCATCGAAGCGGGCCATCAGCTCGACGACTACGGTTGTTTCCTTGCTCGCGGCGGCTTCAATGAGCGCCTTGAACATGGGCGAATCCTGGCTGGTGCGGTAGAGCGTTTGCTTCATGCTCAGGACGCGGTCGTCATGCGCGCCATGTTCGATGAAGCTGACGACGGGATCGTAAGAGTCATAGGGATGGTGGAGGAGAATGTCGCGGGTGCGCAGCTCTTCAAAGATATTTGCCGATTTGCGATTGAGCGTGAGCGGGCGCGGGGTGAAGGATTTGAACTTGAGGTCGGGCCGCTGCACGTCGCCGAAGAGGAAGAAGAGACGCGAGAGGTTGACGGGGCCGGAGGCGTGGAAGATCTGGTCCGGTTCCAGCTCGAAGTTGACGCGCAGGCGCTCGACGATTTCGGGGTGTGCGTCGGTTTCGATTTCGAGGCGTACGGCGTCGCCTTTGCGGCGGTTGTGCAGCTCGACGCGGATGGTTTCAAGCAGCGAGCGCGCTTCTTCTTCCTCGAAGTAGAGGTTGGAGTTGCGGGTGACGCGGAAGGCGGCGTGGGCCTGTACTTCATAGCCGCGGTACATGCCGGCGAGGTTCTGCACGATGAGGTCCTGCAGGAGAAGGTAATCGAACTTACCGGGTTCGGAGGGCAGGCGGAGGAAGCGCGGAAGGGCGCGGGGAACGGTGACGACTCCGAGAACCTGCGGGCCGGTGGCCTTGCGCTTGAGGCGGAGAAGAAGCGCGAGGCAGAGCGCTTTGTTGAGCACGCGCGGGAAGGGATGCGCGGGGTCGATGGAGATGGGCGTAAGGAGCGGATCGACTTCCTTGAGGAAGTAGTTTTGCGCGTGAGCGCGGGCTTCTTTGCTCAACTCATCCCATTGCAGGAGGCGGATGCCTTCTTTGCGCATTTCGGGGAGCAGGTGGCTGTTCCAGCACTCGTACTGGTCGGCGACGAAGGCGTGAATCTGGCTGGTGAGCGCGCTGAGGGACTCGGCGGGCGTGAGGCCGTCAAAGCCGAAGTCGTAGCCGCCGTCTTCTACGGTCTGCATGAGACCGGCCTGGCGGATTTCCACGTACTCATCAAGATTGGAGCCGGTGATGGCGAGGAACTTGACGCGCTCAAGGAGCGGGTTGGCGGTGTCGGAGGCCTCTTCCAGCACTCGCCGGTTGAACTGCATCCATGATTCGTCGCGTCCGTTGAAAAGCTTTTTCTTGTCCGTCGCTTTTGCCATATATGTGTGCCTCTGCGCCGTGTTGGAAAGTCTAACTCGTTTCGGCGCTTAGCTACTAGCTATCAGGCCGGACGCTGGATAGGTGTTAACAGGCTGAAAAAAGATGGATTGCGGACAGGAGTTTATTTCTGCGAGGGGGCTTACGGCAGGGGTGCGGGTTGAGGGCGGGGAAGGAAGCGGGCGCGGAGCCAGCGGTTGGCGGGTTCGGAGTAGAGGCGGGCGATGAGTTCTCCGAGCAGGGTTGCGGTGAGGACAACCGCGGCGAAGAGCAGCGGGACGAGCGGCAGGGGTTTGCCGAGGGCGAGGAAGGCGTCAAAGAGCGCGAAGACCAGGAACATGTGGGTGAGATAGATTTCGTAGCTGCGGCGGCCGAGGGCCAGAACGGCATGCAGCGGACGCGGGGCTGGCTTTTCGCTGTGGGATGCGACGACGATGAGCATGCAGGCGCCGATGGCGACAATGGTCATGTCGAGTCCCTTGTGTGCGAGGCCGAGCTGGCTGACGTAGGGCCAGAGGGCGAGGACGGAGAGGAGAAGGGCGAGTCCGATACCGAGGAGCCAGCAGCGGGTGGGCTGCGTGAGTTGGCGGTTGGTGATGAGAATCGCGGTGAGGCAGCCAAGGGCGATGGCGTCCATGCCGCCAAGATAGGAGTATTCCGCCCAGACGGGGTTGCCGTGCGTGAGGATGGTGCGGGCGAAGGGGCCGGCGATAACGAAGGCGGAGAGAAGCGCGAGGATGGCTGGCTTGCTGCGGCCAAGCAGGCGGCAGATGAGCGGGAATCCTAAATAGAAGACTTCTTCTACGCCGAGGGACCAGAGGATGTCCCAGTTGGCGGGGAGGTAATCGCGGGTGGCTTCGAGCAGGCCAACGTGGAAGGTGAGCGCGGCGAAGAGAGCGGCGGGCAGGCCTCCGGTTTTTTGCGAGACGACGTAGTGCGGCACTCCGAGGCAGTGGAGGAGGCTGAGGACGGCGAGCAAGGCGAGGAGCAGCGGGGCGATGCGGGCGAAGCGGATGAGGTAGAACTCGCGGAGGCGGACGGCGGCGAGCGAACCCCAGCGGCGGAGCGTCATGGAGGTAATGAGGAAGCCCGAGACGGCGAAGAAGATTTGCACGCCGCGCTGGCCCTGCCATACGAGGGCGGCGGTGAGCTGCCAGGGAAGGGCTTTGGCGTAGGGAATGTGCGCTCCGAAGAGGCGCATGTTGACGTGGTTGAAGAGGACATAAAGGATGGCGAGAGCGCGGAGGGCGTCGATGCCGTCGATTCTGGAGCCAAGTGAGGTGGGGTTCCGCGCTGTGCCGTCTGACATTTCTTCATTTTTGCATTGTGTGGAGTTCGGTTTGTAAAACGCTGTTGGCTAGGTGGATACGGCGTAGAGGGGCGCGAGGCGGACATTTTTTGTTTGAAACTTTGTGTGCGGACAACGATTGACCCGCAAGCCGCCGCGGGTTGAGGATGGAGATTGAAGCGATTGCACCGGAGGTGCGCAAGGCATGGCAGAGAATACTCCGAATACTGATTCCGTTCTGGATTTGACACAGCCGTTTCCGCCGCAGGCCGCAGAGTTTACGCGGACCGTGCGGGGAATGCTGGACGGGAAAGAAAAAGACGAAGCGACCGTTGCCAAGGCTCTCGATGGATTTGATGGGGTTTTCAACCAGATGGCCGCCGGGTTGTACAACATGGCGTCAATGCTGCTGGGTGAAGGGCCGGAGAGCGAAGAGGCCGTGGTAGCGGCGGTGACCGATGCCGAGGTGACCTGCTGCGGAACTCCCGAGGCGACACGAAAGAGCGGAAAGCGGGCGCTGGCGCGTGAGGCGCTGAAACGGCTTGCGGCTCGCGATGCGGATGCGCTGGCTGCTCCGGATGGTGTGGAGCATGTGCAGACGTGCATTGAGAATGACGACCTGGATGCGGCGGGCGCTGCCGGCGAAGAGCTGGAGCGGGTGCTGGCCGGGCCGGACCGTGATCGTGTAAAGGTATGGCTGGCGAGTCTGCCGGCGGCGACGCGGGTGATTTACGTGCTGCGGGCCGTGGGCGGGATTGATTCGCCGGAGACGGCGGCTCTGCTGGTTGCCTATGGCGGGACGAAGGCGGCTGCATGGTCGGCGGATGCGGTGCGGGAGCTGTTTCAGCAGGGGCTCTGCTCGCTGGCTTCGCAACTGTTGCATGAAGGGATTCAAAGCTAGCTATTCTCTATTAGCTTGACCGTGAGGGAACAGGCAGACGGGATTATTTCTGAATTCATTCAACGGATTTGCCAAAAAAGTTAAATTGAAGGCAGTTTGTGGCTAAGAGCTATTTGCTAGGAGTTGGGGGCTGCCTTCTATAAACTATTTTCAGAACCTTCTCGCCGCGGGTGTGCATCTGTAAGAATGCACAGAATTTTTTGCACATTAACCTGCTGTATTTTGACGTAAATCAGGTCGAAAATCATTGATGCCGTTGAATTGTTCGAGGAAGTTTGTGAATAGCCCCGGGACCCGTGTTGCGTTTGCGGCGGCTGCGCTGTTTGTGGCCGTGTTGCCGCTCAGTGTGGCTCCTGCAGCGGCGCAGACCGTGCCTACTGCCGCCGGGCCTACGGCGCAGAGCTTCCAGGGCAGCGTGCCTTCTGGCGTTGCCACGGGGCAGGTAATGGATTTGACGCTGGACGAGGCGATTCAGCGCGGGCTGCGGAACAATCTTGGCGTAATTTTGAGCGGCACGCAGACGGCCGCAGCCAAGGGCGAGCGGCTGAGCCAGTTGCAGAACCTGCTGCCGAGCGTGGATGGCTCCATTAAAGAGAATGTGCAGCAGGTGAGCCTTGCGGCTGAGGGGCTTCGCATTCCGGGCATTCCGACGATTATCGGACCGTTTGGATTTACGGATATTCGCGCGTCGCTGCAGTGGTCGCTGGTGGATGTGAAGTCGCTGCGGAATTACATGGCGGCGAAGCATAACTTTACGGCGGCGCAGTTGTCGGCGGATGACGCACGCGAGATGGTGATTCTGACCGTGGGCAATGCGTATCTGCTGGTGATTGCCGACGAGACGCAGGTGTCGAGCGTGCAGGCGCAGGTGGTTACGGCCAAGATTTCGCTGGACCAGGCGGTGGCGAACCACGAGGCGGGCACTGCTCCCAAGATTGATGAGCTGCGGTCGCGGGTGGATTATCAGACGCTGCAGCAGCAGTTGATTAGTGCGCAGAACTCGCTGGAGAAGGACAGGCTGGCGCTGGCGCGTACGATTGGTTTGCCGCTGGACCAGAAGTTCAATTTGACGGACCGTGAGCCGTATGCGGCGTTTGACCAGTTGGATGTGGAAGCAGCGGTTAAGCAGGCGCAGTTGAGCCGCAGGGATCTGGCCGCGCTGGTGGAGCAGACCAAGGCTGCGGAGCTGCAGCGGAAGGCTGCGACAGCGGAGCGGTATCCGACGGTGACGGTGAATGCGGATTACGGCGACATTGGCGTGAACGTAGGCAATTCGCACGGAACTGTGGATGCGACTGCCGGGCTGAGCGTGCCGCTGTTCAAGGAGTTTGGTCTGCGCGGAGATGCGGAGCAGGCGCAATCGCAGCTGGATACGGCGAAGGCGAAGCAGAGTGACGCGAATGCGCAGGTAGATGCCGATGTGCGCGATGCGCTGCTGGATATCGAGAGCGCGCAGAAGCAGGTTGAAGTGGCGAAGTCGAATGTGGACCTGGCAAACGAAGCATTGAGCGAAGCGCAGCAGCGTTACAAGGCAGGCGTGAGCGATAACCTGCCGGTGAGCCAGGCGGAGCAGTCCGTGGCGCAGGCGAACGACCAATATGTAGGCAGTCTTTACCGGCACAATATTGCCAAGCTGAGCTTGGCGCGTGCCGTGGGTGCTGCCGGTAGCTATCAGAAATATCTGGGAGGAAAGTAAAGTGGCGGATTCAACCACAACCCCCGCAGCAGAGCCCGAAACTGAGGTAGTGGCTGCCAAGCCGCGCCGCAGGGGCATCATCCTTGTTGTACTTGCGATTCTGGCCGTGGCCGCGCTGGGCTTCTGGTGGCACTCCACCTACTTTGAGGACACGGACGACGCGCAGGTAAGCGGTCACTTGATCCAGGTGAGCGCACGTATCCAGGGGCAGGTCGTAAAGGTGTATGTGGACGAGAACCAGTTCGTTCACAAGGGTGACCCGATTGCGGACCTTGACCCTCGCGATTTCCAGGTAGCTGTCGAGAATGCCAAAGCGGCACTGGCTAGCGCGCAGGCTGCTGCTGCGGCGGCCAACGTGAATGTCCCGCTGACCGATATCAATACGGGTTCAAACCTGCGTTCGGCGGGTGCGGATGTTACGGGCGCACAGGCCGGCGTAGCGCAGGCGCAGGGACAGTTGCAGGCGGCACAGGCCCAGGTAGTGCAGGCGCAGGCGAACAGTACGAAGGCGCAGCAGGATTTGGAGCGCTACAAGCCGCTCGTCGAGAAAGACGTAATCAGCAAGCAGCAGTATGACGCGGCTGTGGCTACAGCGGCTGCTACGCAGGCGGCTCTGGTGAGTGCACAGGCACAGGCGCAGGCGGCGCGTGATGCGGTTGCAGTTGCGCAGCAGCGCACGGCAGCGGCGCACGCAGCGTTGAAGTATGCCGAGACAGCTCCGCAGCAGGTTGCGGTGCAGTCGGCACGCGCAAAGCAGGCGTTGGCGCAGGCACAGGCGGCGCAGGCGCAGCTTGACCAGGCG
Source organism: Occallatibacter sp. FHG110214_02 (assembly GCF_059115385.1). NCBI lineage: Bacteria > Pseudomonadati > Acidobacteriota > Terriglobia > Terriglobales > Acidobacteriaceae > Occallatibacter > Occallatibacter sp. FHG110214_02. The sequence continues at coordinate 73,331 of NZ_JBZYWK010000005.1, forward strand.
CAGTTGAATCTTAGCTATGCGAAGATTGTGGCTCCTGAGGATGGCATCATCACGCGTAAGAGCGTGGAGATTAACCAGAACGTTTCGGTGGGGCAGAATCTACTGACGCTGGTTTCGCTGAGCGATATCTGGATTACGGCGAACTTCAAGGAAACCCAGCTTAAGGAAATGAAGCCGGGGCAGAAGGTGGAGATTGAAGTGGACGCGACGGGCAAGAAGTACTCGGGCAAGGTGACGCAGATTGGCGGCGCTACGGGCTCGGTGCTCTCGCTCTTCCCGCCGGAGAATGCCACGGGCAACTATGTGAAGGTTGTGCAGCGGCTTCCGGTGCGTATCGACTTCACGGATCTGAAGAACGAAGATCCGAATCATGCGCTGCGGCCTGGGCTTTCGGTGGAGCCGAAGGTGCGTGTGAAAGAGTAAGGCGAGCTTTTAGCCGTTAGCTATTAGCTTTTAGTAAGAGACAAGGCCGGCGAAAGCCGGCCTTATTGTTTTGGAGGCGTTTAGACTAAATCCGATGCTATGAAAGATTCGATTGCGGTTTCTAAAGAGAACTATTTGAAGGCTGTGCTTGAGGCGGAGGCCGAGGGGCGCGAGGTGATTCCTGCGCTGCTGGCGCATTGGCTGGAGGTGTCCGCGCCTGCTGTCACGATGGCGTTGAAGCGGCTGAAGCGCGATGGATATGTGACGGTGGGCGAGGATGGGATTGTCCGGCTCACGGAGAAGGGGCGCGAGACGGCTTACCGGACGGCGCTGCGGCATCATCTTGTGGAGCGGATGCTGAGCGAAATCTTCGGCATGGAGTGGTACGAGATTCATGAAGAGGCCGAGCGGCTGGAGCACGTGGTTTCTCCCGCCTTTGAGGCCAAGCTGAAGGAACGGCTGGGCGAGGGAGCTTGTCCGCATGGGAATGCCGTGCTGCCGGAGAATCCGGTGGAGCGGAAACGGCGCGGCGAGGTGCCGCTTTCCGAGGCGGATCCGGGGCGGAAGTACGTGGTGACCAGCTTGCAGGAGCGGGACCCGCAGTTGCTGCTGTTTTTGCATAAGGCCGGTGTCGGACCGGGACAGGCGTTGCGCGTGGTGAGCCAGAACTACGACCAAACTGTTTCGATTGAGCTGGATAGGGGGAGTTCGATTTTGGGACGTCCTGCGGCGGAGGCTGTTTGGCTGCGTCAATGAATCTGTAAAAACTAAAAATAATCTTAAATGTTAACCATGATTAAGTAGTTTGTGGCATACTCTGAGTATAGGCGGAGGTCGCCCTGTCCCTGCAGATGACTACGAAAACTACGCACAAAATGGAGATTTCGGCTCCCTCGCTGCCAGAGGTGCACGCGAGCGTACGCCTGACCAGCCTGCCGGGGAAGTGGCGGCGGCTGCTGGGGTTCCTGGGACCGGGATTTCTGATTGCTGTGGGGTATATGGACCCCGGCAACTGGGCTACCGATATTGCGGGTGGGTCGAAGTACGGGTACACGTTGCTGAGCGTGATTATGCTGTCGAACCTGATGGCGATTCTGCTGCAGAGCCTGAGCCTGAAGCTGGGGATTGTGACGGACCGCGACCTGGCGCAGGTTTGCCGCGAGGCTACTTCGCGATGGGTGGGGTATGCGCTTTGGATCATGGCGGAGATTGCGATTGCCGCTTGCGATCTGGCCGAGGTGATTGGGTCGGCGATTGCGCTGAACCTGCTGTTTCATATTCCGCTGATGTGGGGCGTGCTGATTACGGGGCTGGATGTGCTGCTGATTCTGCTGCTGCAGAATCTTGGCTTCCGCAAGGTGGAAGCGGTAGTGATTGGGCTGATTGGCACGATTGTGGCGTTGTTTGGCATCCAGATGGTGTTGTCGCGGCCAGAGTATGGATCGGCGATGTGGAATCTGCTGGTGCCCGCGCCGCAGATTGTGACGGACCCGGGAATGCTTTACATCGCGATTGGAATCCTGGGCGCGACGGTGATGCCGCATAACTTGTATCTGCACTCGTCGATTGTGCAGAGCAGGAATTATGAGCGGACGCGTGCGGGGCGGCGCGAGGCTATCTGGTGGGCGAATATCGACTCGGCTTTTGCGCTGACGATTGCGCTGTTTGTGAATGCGGCGATTTTGATTGTGGCTGCGGCGGTGTTTCATCGCAGCGGACACTTTGACGTGGCGGCGATTGAGGATGCTTACAAGCTGCTGAGCCCGCTGATTGGCACGGCGGGAGCGAGTACGCTGTTTGCGGTTGCGCTGCTGGCTTCGGGGCAGAATTCTTCGATTACAGGGACGCTTGCGGGGCAGGTGGTGATGGAAGGGTTCGTGAACCTGACGGTGGCTCCGTGGCTGCGGCGGTTGATTACGCGGTCGATTGCGATTGCGCCGACGATTGTGGTGGTGGCGCTGTGGGGTGAGCATGGCACGGAGAAGCTGCTGCTGCTGAGCCAGGTGATTCTTTCGCTGCAGTTGAGTTTTGCCGTGGTTCCGCTGGTTATTTTTACTGGCAGCCGGAAGTGGATGGGCGAATTTGTGAACCCGGCGTGGATCAAGGTGCTGGCGTGGATGACGGCGATTGCGATTGCGGCAGTGAATGCGTGGTTTTTGCCGCAGTTTATCGGGCAGTTGCTGAGCATCAAATTTTAGCTGCTGCTTGATGTTCGGGAGTGCGGCGAAAAGCGCTTGGCAAGCGGCTAAAAGCATAAGATGGTTTCATGTTGGTTCTTTCTGCGGCTGAGATGCAGGCTTGTGACCGCGTGACGGTCGAGCGGTTCGGGATTTCTTCGATTGAGTTGATGCGCAATGCGGCGCGGGCCGTGGCGGATGTGGCGTTGAGCTGCTTTTCGCGGGCCCGGCGCGTTACCGTGCTGTGCGGCAAGGGCAACAATGGCGGCGATGGCGCAATGGCTGCCCGGCTGCTGGCGGAACGTGGCTTATCTGTGACTGTATTGCTGCTGGGTGCGTCTGCGGAGTTGAAGGGCGATGCCGCGGTTGCGTGGCATGAGTTAGAAGCGGCTGGTACTTGCAAAACGTTTGTGATTAGCGCAGCGGACGAACTGGATTTGCATGGCGATGCGCTGGCTGCGGACCTGATCCTGGATGCGGTGGTGGGGACGGGGTTCAAGCCTCCGCTGAAGGGGCTTGCGGCGGCTGCGTTGAAGTGGGTTCGGCGGAGTGCTGCTCCGGTGCTTGCTGTGGATCTGCCTTCAGGGTGGCCTGCGGATGAGACGCGGGCTTCGATTGAGGACGATGTTTTCGCTGCGGATGCGGTGATGACGTTCACGGCTCCTAAGCCTGCGCATGTTTTTGGGCAACTGACGCGGCGGTGGGATGGGCCTGTTGTGGTTGCGCCGATTGGCTCGCCGGATGAGGCGGTGATTTCTACGCTGGGGCTCCAGTGGGGCGGGGCTTCCCTGGAGCTGGTGCAGAGGCCGCGTGCCGTGGATGCGAACAAGGGAAAGTTTGGGTATGTGCTGGTGGTCGGCGGGGCGTTTGGCTCGGCTGGCGGCAAGAGTGGCGCTCCGACGATGGCGGCGATGGCCGCGATGCGCGTGGGTGCAGGGCTGGTGACGGCGGCTGTGCCGGAGCCTGCGCTGGCGGTGGTGGCGGGCATTGCGCCGGAGCTGATGACGTGGCCGCTGAAGGTGAACAGCGAAGGACAGATTGCGGCGGAGAATTCGATTGAGGCGTTGACGAAGGGCGCGACCGTGGCGGCGATTGGGCCAGGAATGGGACAGAGCGCCGATACGGTGAAGTTTCTGAACGATTTTCTGGCCGGAACGAAGATGCCCGTGGTGATGGATGCCGATGCGTTGAATAACCTGGCGCGGCAGTCGGAGAGCCTGCTGGGCAAGATTGCGAAGGAGCGGACGGTGGTGATTACGCCGCATCCGGGCGAGATGGCGCGGCTGGCGGGCGTGACGACGGCCGAGGTGCAGGCGAAACGGCTGGATGTGGCGCGCAGTTTTGCGATGAAGAACGGCGTGACGGTGGTGCTGAAGGGCGCGCGGACGCTGATTGCGCATCCGGATGGGCGTGTGGCGGTGAATACGAGCGGCAACCCAGGTATGGCGAAGGGCGGGAGCGGCGATGTTCTGGCGGGAATGATTGCGGGGATACTGGCGCAATACCCGGAAGAGGCATCCAAGGCTGTGGAGGCGGCGGTGTACCTGCACGGGCTGGCCGCGGATTTGGCGGTTCGCAAGGGAGACGATCACACACTGCTGGCCACGGATAGCTTTAGACTGTTCTCGCGTGCGTTCCGGGCCAGGAACCGCGACGGCGCGGGGCGGAGCTGGTTGCAGGGCAAGCCGAAAGAGGCACGTAGACATCGTGGAGGTGGGAGATGGCGGGTGGAGTCATGACGGCTGCGGGAAAGGTACACGAGTTCATTACGAATAGCGATGCGGACACGGTTGCAGTGGGGCGCAAGCTGGTGAAGTTGCTGACGCCGCCGCAGTTGCTGCTGTTGACTGGCGACCTGGGAACCGGCAAGACGACGCTGGTGAAGGGGATTGCCGAGGCGCTGGGCGCGGCGGAGCCGGATGAGGTGACGAGCCCTACGTTTACGCTGTTGCATGAGTATGAGGGCGAGCGGGATGGGAAGACCGTCAATCTTTATCATCTCGACGTGTATCGGCTTGAGGGCGAGCGGCAGTTGGAGACGCTGGGGTTGGATGATCTGCTGACCGACGATGCGCTGGTGCTGGTGGAGTGGGGCGAGAAGTTTGAGAGCCTGAAGCAGCGCGCTACGGGTGAGATTGCGATCAAGGCGACGGGCGGCGATGCGCGGAAGATTACGGTGACTTTGTATTAGCTTTTAGCTTGGTCGTGAGGGCATTGACTGTTGCGGGTTTCGTTTGGTCTTTGAAAAAGCGCATACCGTAGAGGTTGAAGTCGCAGTGTTTTGTGAGGACTGATTGCCGGGGAGAAATCCCCGGCTTACCATTTTGATAATGGGAACAACGATTCATTCCGGTGAGATGGCGGCTTGTACTGGCGCGTGCTGTGAAACGCATGTAGCGGAGCCGAAGCTGACGCGCGCGGTGGCGTGGCTGCAGGGCGTTACGCTGGCGTGGATGGTGGTGGAGTGTGCGGGAGCGTTAATTGCTGCGGCGCGGGCGCATAGTGTGGCGCTGCTGGCCTTTGGTTCCGATAGCCTGGTGGAACTGCTTTCGGCGGCGGTGGTGCTGTTGCAGTTCGTGCCGCGAGTTGCGCTGAAGAAGGAAACTGCTACGCGTGCGGCGGCGGTGCTGTTGTATGCGCTGGCGGCTGTGGTGGTGGGGGTTGCGCTGCTTGCCTATGGCGCGCCGAAAGAGACCAGCGTGCTGGGGATGGGGATTACAGCGGCGGCTCTGATTATGATGCCGGTGCTGGCGTGGTTGAAACGCTCCGAGGCTCGCAGGATGAACAACGGTGCGCTGGCGGCGGATGCGGTGCAGTCGGCTACGTGCGCTTATCTTGCTGCGGTTACGCTGGCGGGGCTTGTTGTGTATGCGCTGTGGCACGTGGCCTGGGTGGATTCTGTGGCGGCGCTGGTGGCTGTGCCGATTCTGATTGTGGAAGCGCGGAGAGCGTGGCGCGGCGAGAGCTGCGGATGTTGCGTGTAAGATGGTCCTCATCTGATTGGGCTAATTTCTACTTTATTCGAGGGGGCCGTGGTGCGCAGATTTCGTTCTTGTGCTGTGTCGCGCTTGCTTGTTGCTTTGTTTGTTCTGCTGATGGCGGCTGGAGTGACTGAGGCTGCCGCGAATCCTCACATCTTTCAGCGTCCCGCGTTGAGCAAAGATCGGATTGCCTTTGCGTATGCGGGAGATTTGTGGACGGTGCCTCGCGCGGGTGGAAAGGCTACGAGGCTGACGACGGGCGTGGGCATTGAGACCTCGCCGATTTTTTCGCCGGACGGCTCGACGATTGCATTTACGGGCGAGTATGACGGCAACACGGATGTGTTTACGATCCCGGCCACGGGCGGCGTGCCGTTTCGTGTGACGTATCATCCGGCGGCGGATTTTGCGGTGGCATGGACGCCTGATGGGAAGAGCATTGTGTTTCGCTCGAACCGCACCGCTGCGAGCCGCTACACGCAGTTGTTTACGATTCCGGCGACGGGCGGCATTGCGAAGGTGTTGCCGCTGCCGATGGCGTACCAAGGGCAGTTCTCGCCGGATGGAAAAGCGATTGCGTATTCGCCGCTGCCGCCGGCGTTTGGCTTTGATTACACCTCTTATGTTTCGTGGGGAAATTATCACGGCGGGCGCGCCAGCACCATCTGGATTACGACGCTGCCGGGGCTTGAGTCGGTTGAAATTCCGCATGAGATTTCTTCGGACTTTTTCCCGGTGTTTGCGGGCGGCAAGGTGTACTTCCTCTCCGGGCGCAAGGGGCATACGACGGTGTTTTCTTATGATCCGGCAAGCAAGAGCGTGAAGGAAGCGCTGGCGAATGCCGGGTCTGATGTGCGCACGCTGGCGGGCGAAGGCAACACGCTGGTGTATGACCAGTTGGGTGAGATTTATCTCTTCGATACGGTAACGGGGAAGAAGACGCTGGTGCCGATTGAGGTGGATGCGGACATGCCCGAGGTTCGGCCGCGGATTGAGAGCGTGGCGGACCAGGTGGAGAACGTGACGGTATCGCCAACGGGCGTGCGCGCGGCTGTGGAAGCGCATGGCGAAATTTTTACCGTTGCGGTGAAGCATGGGCCGACGCGGGACATTACGAATACGCCGGGTGTGATGGAGCGTAGTCCGGCGTGGTCTCCGGATGGGCAGTCGATTGCGTACTTCTCCGATGAGAGCGGGTTGTATGCGCTGCATGTGGCGGGGCAGTTGGGCAACAGTGTTGCCGGTGCGGCTGCGGTGAAGAAGTTTGCGCTTGCTGCGGAGCCTGCGTATTACTTTGATCCGCTGTGGTCGCCGGACTCGAAGAAGATTCTCTTCCATGACAACCGGCTGAACATTTATCTGCTGGATACAACGACGGGCAAGCTGACGACGGTTGGCGGAAAGAATGTTTACGGCGGATTTTCCAACACGAATTATGACGTGGCGTGGTCGCCGGACTCGAAGTGGGTTGCGTATCCGGAGTCGATGCCGAATCATCTGCACTCAATTTTTCTTTACAACGTGGAGACAGGCGCATCGACGCAGGTAACGAGCCAGATGGCGGACTCAACCACGCCTGCGTTTGACCGCGATGGGAAGTATCTCTACTTTGTGGCGAGCACGAATGCGGGGCCGACTTCGGACGGGCTCGACATGACGAGCGATTTGTACGAGGTGACGAACAACATTTATGCAGTCGCGCTAGCGAGTGATACGGCTTCGCCGGTGGCGCCGGAGCTGGAGGACGAGAAGGCTTCTGGGGATGCGGCTGAGGGTAAGAAGCCTGAGGCGGATGCGAAGGAAGGCAGCGACGAGAAGGCGCATGGCGCAAAGCCTGCGGTGAAGCCGGTGAAGGTTGACCTCGCAGGGATTGAGTCGCGCATTGTTGCGTTGCCGTTGCCGGCGAGTGTGTATGACGGGCTTGCTGGTGGTGCGAAGGGCAGCTTGTATTTTCTGGAGTCGGCGGCCTCGGGGCGCTTTGCTGCGCGCGGCGCTACGTTGAATAAGTGGTCGCCGGAAGACCGCAAGACGGAGAAGCTTGCGGAGCATGTCAACGCGTTTGAGCTTTCGTCGAATGGCGAAAAGATGCTGCTGGCGTTTGGCGGCGGTGAGCATGCGAACTGGGTGATTGTTCCGTCGGGTGCTCCGGTGAAGCCGGGCGATGGCGCGCTGAGCTTTACCGATTTGAAGACGAAGGTGGACCCGCATGCCGAGTGGGCGCAGATGTACCACGAGGTCTGGCGGATTGAGCGTGCTTACTTCTATGACTCGAACTTCCATGGCACAAACACCGTTGCGGATGAGAAGCGGCTTGAGTCGTATGTTGCTTCCATCGCTTCGCGCGCGGATTTGAACTACATCTTTCAGGAGATGCTGGGCGCGTTTTCCGTTGGACATCTGCGCGGGTTTGGCGGCGAGATTCCAGCTGCGAAGAAGGTGCCGGGTGGCTTGCTGGGTGCGGATTACGAGATTAAGAACAACCGCTACTGCTTTGCGAAGATTTACAACGGTGGATTGTTCAATGCGCGTGAGAAGGCTCCGCTGGCGGAGCCGGGGCTGAATGTTTCTGTTGGCGATTGCGTTCTGGCGATTGATGGGCAGGATGTGACGGCGAATGTGGATATTCAGCAGCCGCTGGAAGGCACGGCGGGCAAGGTTATCAGCCTGCGTGTTGGTGCGGCGGATGGTTCGCATACTCGCGATATCTCGGTAACGCCGGTTGCGAGCGAGGCGAGCTTGCGCAACATTGACTGGATTGAAGGCAACCAGGCCAAGGTGGATAAGCTGTCCGGCGGCAAGCTTGCTTATGTGTATCTGCCGGATACGGGAGCGGGTGGTTTTACGAACTTCAACCGCTACTACTTTGCGCAGACGGAAAAGCAGGGCGCGGTGATTGATGAGCGCTTCAATGGCGGCGGGCAGGTTGCCGATTACTTTATTGAGGTGCTGGGACGGAAGCTGGAAAGCTACTGGGCTCCGCGCTATGGAGCGATTGAGCACACGCCGAACGCCGCTGTGTATGGGCCAAAGGTGATGATTGCGAATGAGTTCTCCGGCTCGGGCGGCGATGCGTTGCCGTGGCTCTTCAAGCAGGCAAAACTTGGTCCGCTGGTGGGCAAGCGCACGTGGGGCGGCCTGGTTGGCATTGGAGGGATTCCGGTGCTGATGGATGGCGGCTCGGTGACTTCGCCGAGCGTGGCGTTCTTCTCACCGAAGGGCGAGTGGGATGTGGAGAATCACGGCGTGGACCCGGATTATGAAGTGGAGCAGGACCCGAAGGCTGTGAGCGAAGGGCATGATCCGCAGCTGGAGAAGGCGGTTTCGCTGGCGCTGGACGAGTTGGCGAAGCATCCGGTGGCGCATCCGGTGAAACCGGCGTATCCGAATTACCACAAGTAAACTGGCACGAGCAATTTGGGAACAGGTTGGCGCGGAGAATTCTTATGGAATTCTCCGCGTTGTTTTTGGAGTAAGATAAGCGCGCAGGTGGCTCCATACTGGGCCATCAGGGCCATTGAGATGGCATCGTCCGGTGTCTGAGCCGGGTGAACCAGAATCATGTTGATAGAAGAGTGCGTACGCACCAATAAGAAAGGCAAGCGGCACACTTTTTGTCCTGGTTTTCGGCAGGCGTCTATGACGCATGGATTTATGTATATGCCGTATCTGATGTATGGATACGCAACGGCCATCATTATGCTGCTGGTGGGCTGCAGGGTCTGAGCATGGAGCGTGCCGGGGCTGCGCGGCGTCAATCTGCTGAACTGGAGCTTTGCGAGCGCCTTGATTGCGGTGCTGCTGATCTCCCTGCGTGAGTATGCTCCGCGGTGGCTCACGATTCTTGTAGCGAATGAAGCGATGTTTTGCTACTGGCTGCTGCTGTATTGCGCAACTGCCGCGATACTTGGCGTGCCGATGCGCTTTCTGAAGATATGCTTGTGCGGGAGCTGAATCGTCAGCCGGCTGGAGATTCTTTCGCCATCATGCTGGCGGATATTGACCATTTCAAGGAAGTGAATGATGTGTGGGGACATCCGGTGGGCGACGAGGTAATTCGCAAAGTTGGATGGGCGATGCGGGACCAATTGCGTGGCCATAATGTGCTGGCGCGGATGGGCGGCGAAGAGTTTGTTGTACTGCTGCGCAATGTGAACGAGGCCGAGGCGGAAGAGATTGGCGAGCGTATTCGCGAGCGAGTTGCGGTGCGGGCCTGTTGAGGCAGAGTTTGTGGGAAAAGGAAAACCCTCCAGGTGGCTGGAGGGGTTTTTGCTGATGGGAGAACTGGAGTTATTCGCGACCAGCGGGAGCATCACGAATGCTGTGTGGCGCCGTAGGCGCAATTGCCTGGATGGCCAGTCCTTAGAAGCCCATGATGTTGAAGCCGCAGTCTACGTAGATGACTTCGCCGGTGATGGCGGAGGCGAGCTCGCTTGCGAGGAAGAGAGCCGTGCCGCCGACTTCGGATTGATCGACGTGACGGTGAAGCGGGGAGCGCTCAATATGCGCGTTGCGCATGGTGCTGAGGTCGCCGACGCCGCGGGCGGCCAGCGTGTTGATGGGGCCGGCGGAGATGGCGTTGACGCGGATGTTTTTTGGGCCCAGCTCGTAAGCGAGATAGCGAACTGCGGCTTCGAGCGAAGCTTTGGCGAGGGCCATTACGTTGTAGTGCGGCACGACGCGCTCGCTGGCAAGGTAGGTGAGCGTCATGATGCTGCCGCCTTCGGTCATGAGCGGGGCAGCGGCGCGGCTGACGGCGATGAGCGAGTAGACGCTGACTTCATGCGCAATGCGGAAGCCTTCGCGGCTGGTGTTGAGGAACTCACCCTTCAACTCGGCCTGCGGGGCGTAGGCGACGGCGTGTACGAGGATGTCGATTTTGCCGTGCTGCTCCTTGAGGGCGGCGAAGACCGATTCGATTTCGGCGTCCGAGGAGACGTCGCACTGGAAGCCGGCGGCTCCGGGGAGTTCCTCGATGAGGCTTTGGGCTTCGAGCTTCATGCGCTCGTTCTGGTAGCCGATGGCGAGCGTGGCTCCGGCGGCGGCGAGCTTCTGGGCGATGCCCCAGGCGATGGAACGCTTGTTGGCAAGGCCGAAGACTACGGCCACTTTGCCTTTGAGATCGATCATTCTTCTTCCTCTATGGTCCGCGGGTTTGCGGGTTTGTCGTGAAACAGGATAGCAGTTGGAGCGGAGTTGGCGGCGTTAGCTCGTTCAGCCGCCGAGGTCTACCAACTCGACTTTGCCGGTGGGGCGGCCTAAGAAGCGGGAGCCGAGGCGCTCGAATTTTTCTACGGAGTCGGTGGCGAAGCAGTGGATTTTTGAGTCGGCTTCCAGTCCTGCGTCAGTGGCTGGCTGAAGGTCGAAAAGTCTCGCGGCTTCGGCGGCGGTGGCTTCGGCGGAGTCTATGACCTTCATGCCTTGTGGAACTATCTGTTCAATGAGTGGGCGGAGCAGCGGGTAGTGCGTGCAGCCGAGCACCAGCGCGTCGGGGTGCAGGTTTGCGGCGGCTGCGTCTTTTTGTAGCTCGTCGAGATAGATGCGGATAATCTCGGCAGTGACGGGGTGGTCGGTCCAGCCTTCTTCGACCAAAGGCACCAGCAGCGGGCAGGCTCGCTCAATGCCGTGCAGGCCGCGGGCTTTGCAGGCTTCGGCGTAGGCGTGGCTCTGTACGGTGGCGTCTGTTGCGATGACGAGGACGTCTCCGGTTTGCGAGGCCGCACGAGCGGCGTAGGCACCGGGTTCAATCACGCCTAAGACGGGAACAGGAACGGCTTCCTGAATGGCGTCGAGAGCCAGGGCGCTGGCGGTGTTGCAGGCGATGACGAGGTATTGCGCGCCTTGCTCGTTGACCAGGAACTGCGCGCTTTCGGCGGCGTACTTGGCGATGGTGCGGCGGGATTTGGAGCCGTAGGGCAGCCGGGCGGTGTCGCCGAGGAATTTGTAGTTGGCTTGCGGAATGTGCCGGAGAAGCTCGCGGAGGACGGTGAGGCCGCCGAAGCCGGAATCGAAGACGCCGATGGTTTTATTGGTTTTGGACATGGGCGGTGGCTTGCGTTGTGTCGGAGACGAGGTAAGTGCGGGTGAGGTCGGCGTGCCCGGCGAGTGAGGCGTGGGGCTCGCCATCGACGAGGAAGCGGACCTGCGTGATGCGCGGCAGGTTCGCGTGAAGGGTGCCGCAGATGGAGAGGATGGTCAGGGATTCGGTTTCGAGGCCCGAGGGGTGCGTGGAGACAAAGCCGCTGGTGAGATTAACGACAGCCTGTTGGGGCCCGGTGAGCAGGCTGGGAGTGGATTTTGTTTCCGAGGTAGAAGACGCAGCGACGGGCAGGAGGAAGACCTGCTGCACGGAGCCGGAACCGCCGGGGACAGGGTGCGTGGAATCGTCAGCGGCGTAGATGTCGAGTAGCTTGTTAAGCACGGCGCGGGCGCGGGCCTCGTCTTCTGACGGAAGCGGCAGGGAATGAACCTGTTCGCGGAGGCCGTTGTCGTCGTCATTGGCGACGATGAGCGTTGCCTGCGCATCGGCGGCGACGTGGGGCGCCTGCGTGGGGGTGGAGTCGTGGCCGAAGACCATTTGCTGGTGGGCCTTGTCGCGCATGTGCCAGAGGACGGCGGCCATGATGATGGAGGCGACGGCAAGCACGGCGAGGAGGATTTTTTGGTAGCGGGGAATCACGGGAGGCGTGCCCCCGTTTCTCCGGTGCCGACTTCTCCGCGAGAGGCTTTCCACTCCAGCAGGGCGGTGGCGAGAGCCTGTGCAAGGCTGGCCTGGTAGCCAGCATCGCCGGGTTCGGCGGTGATTTTGTGGCTGGCGTCGCGCTGAGGGGCAAGCTCAAGGGCAACGGCGGGGCAAGTCATGCTATCGATGCCGGGCAGCGTGGTGCGGCCGAGGGTGACGTTGAATCCGGCCTGTGTGAGTGCGGAGTTGAAGACTCCGGCAAGGGCCAGCGAGCGCGTGACGGTGCCGGATTGGGCGGTTTTCCACGCGGAAAAACGTGCGGCAGCGGACGGCGAGAGCGATGAGGTGAAGAGGTGGACTCCGGAGCCGGTTTCTGCGGCGTGCAGGCTGATGCAGGCCTGCGGAGCGGCCCGGTTGGCCAGCTCAGCGCGGTCGGATGCGGTGAGTGTCTTGTCCTCTTCGCGGGTGGTGACGACCTGGATGCCGCGAGCGGAAAGCAGCGAGCGCAGGCGGACGCTGAAGGCGAGGGTGACGGCTTTTTCTGACTGGCTGCCGTTGAGGGTGCCGCCGCGGTCGTCGCCGCCGTGGGCCGCGTCGAGCAGTACGACGAAGCGAGGCTGCGCTGGCGTGGGCGCTGCGATGGGCGCGGGTGGTTTGGGCGCGGCAGGGGCCTGTGCGAAGGATGAGGACGACAATGCAGCCAGCCCGGCGAAGGCGAGCGTCGCGATGCAAACGGATTGATTCCAGCCGGAAGCCGCCATGCGTAGAAAGACTTACAGGAGCAGGGTGTATTCATGCCTGGCTCAGATGGCCTGGCTTAGCGTCGATTGTATCGCGTGGGGTGGCGGAGCAGGTATGTGGGTGCGGCGGCGGAATGTCACGGAATTTTCAGGGGAATGTAATGTGTTGGACTGAGATTGGATGAAAGGGGTTGACGCAATGCGATGTTGGCGCGTCTCTTAGAGATAGAGCCGGAGCGTATGTTTTGTGCTTCGTGCTACTATCAACGTTCGTTCCCCACGAGTAGTGCATGGGGCGGCGGTATGAGAACGACTCCCAGAGCGCGGATTTTCTTTGGCCAATGCCTTTGTCTTTCCCGGTGCGTTGCGTTGCTGGGGATGGTCGCGCTTAGTGTGTCCTTTCCCGGCTATGCGCAGGATGATCCTCTGAACAAGGTGCATGTGCCTCCTCCGGCTACGGCTGCTCCGGCAACGGGTGCGCCAAAGGGAGCGGAGGCTCCGGCGGCAACGGATATTTCCAAGGCGCGGGCGGGCGGCATTCTCCGCCTGAATGTGGATATGGTGCTGGTTCCGATTACGGTGACCGACCCGATGAACCGCCTGGTTACCGGACTTGAGAGGGAAGATTTCAAGCTCTTTGAGAACAATTCCGAGCAGAGGATTAAAACCTTTGCGAGCGAGGATGCGCCGGTTTCGATTGGGATTGTCTTTGATCTTTCAGGCTCAATGAACTCGAAGCTGGTTCGTGCGCGGGAGTCGATTCTGCAGTTCATCAAGACGGCGAATCCGCTGGATGAGTTTTTCGTGATTGGGTTCAACGACAGGCCGGAGTTGATTGAGGATTTCACCAGTTCGGTGGATGACATCCAGGCGCGGCTGCAGACGGTGCGCAGCGGACACAGGACGGCGCTGCTGGATGCGATTTACTACGGTGTGGCGAAGATGAAGGATGCACGGTGGGACCGCAGGGCGCTGCTGGTGGTGAGCGACGGCGGCGACAACCGCTCACGTTACACGGAGGGCGAAGTCAAATCGCAGGTGCGTGAATCAGACACGGAGATTTATTCGATTGGGATTTTTGATGCGTATGCGGCGACTCCCGAGGAGAGGACGGGGCCGCTGCTGTTGAATGACCTTTGCGAGGAGACGGGCGGGCGCATGTTTCGTGTGGATGACCTCTCCGAAATGGGCGATATTGCCGAGAAGATTTCCACGGAACTGCGGAACCAGTATGTGATTGGGTATACGCCGAAAGACCTGCGCCGCGACGGTAAGTGGCGTAAAGTGAAGGTGAAGCTGAATCCTCCGCAGGGGCTGCCTCCGCTGACGGTTCATGCCCGTACCGGATACTATGCGCCACTACAATAAATATCTAATTCTTCTCACTCTTCTGACAGGTGCGATCTATTCGCGTCAGGCCCTTGCGTCGCAAGTGCAGGCCAAGCCTGCGCAGCAGCCTGCTCCTGCAACTACGCAAGCTCCGCTCACGGTAGATAACGATCCTGTGCGCTCGCCGGATCACAACATTACTTCGCCGAGCATTGGCGCGGGCACGGGTGCATCCGGGCCTGTGGAGAAGGAGAACGGCGGTTATGTTCTGCGCGCGGATGTGGAAGAAGTGGTGTTGAACGCCACGGTGCTGAGCGGTAACAAGCTTGTGCAGGATTTGAAGAAGGATGATTTTCAGGTTCTGGAAGATGGCGTGAAGCAAACGATTGTCAGCTTCCAGCATACGGACCTGCCGGTTTCGATTGCGATGGTGGTGGACAACTCCGGCTCGATGGCGAAGAAGCGTCCAAGCGTGAACAAGAGCGCGCTGGATTTGATTGAGGCTTCCAACCCGGCGGATGAAGCGTTTGTTGTGAACTTCTCGGATGAGGCGTTTATCGATCAGGAGTTCACGAGCGATGTGAACAAGCTGCGCGATGGCTTGAGCCATATTGAGTCGCGTGGCGGCACGGCGCTGTATGACGCGGTAGTGGCTTCGGCAGATAAGCTGGCTGCTGATGCGAAGCGTCCGAAGCAGGTGCTCATCATCATTACCGATGGCGAGGACAATGCTTCCACGCTGGACTTGGAGCAGACGATTCATCGTGTGCAGGAACTGAGCGGCCCGGTGATTTATACGATTGGCCTGCTGTTTGGCGACGAGATGAGCCGTGCGGAGATTCGCCATGCGCGGCGCGCGCTGGAGATGATGGCCACGGAGACGGGTGGGATTGCGTTCTTCCCGAAGTCGATTGAGCAGGTGGATGAGATTGCCGCCGAGGTGGCGCGGGATATTCGCTCGCAGTACACGATTGGGTATCACTCGACGAAGCCCACGACGGAGCCGGGGTTCCGGCGCGTGCAGGTAACGGCGGAAGCCAAAGGCGAAGGCAAGCTGAATGTGCGGACGCGTACGGGGTATTTCCCGGTGGTGCGCGGAGCGAAGAAGGGCGCGAAGACTGCGGGAGAGTAGTTTTTGCGGCCAGGCGGCAGCACAGAAGGCGCAAATCGCCGTTCAGGGCTGCATTTGTGCCGTTCGATGCCCGGAGGGGTGCCGTTGCATGCCAGCACGATAAAATGAAGGAGATAACCTTCAGGAGCCATTCTTTTTCATGTCTGAATACAAGTACTCGACTCTTGCCGTGCATGCGGGGCAACATCCGGACCCGCAGACGGGCGCGGTGAATGTGCCGCTTTATCTTTCTTCCACCTTTGAGCTGACCGGCATTGGCACGGACCGCGGGTGGGACTACTCGCGTGCGGGTAACCCGACGCGCGACCGGCTGGAGTTTGCGCTGGCCAAGCTTGAGGGCGGCTACAGCGGGCATGCGTTTACGAGCGGCATGGCGGCTATCTCCGCGCTGGTGGCGATGTTGCGCGCTGGGGACCACCTCATCTGTTCCAAGGATGTGTACGGCGGAACGGCGCGGTTGTTCAACCAGATTGTGTCGGGATACGGCATTGAGATTGAGTACGTCGATACTTCCGATGTTGCGAATGTCGAGAAGGCAATCAAGGCAAACACCAAGCTGATTCACCTGGAAACGCCGAGCAATCCGCGCATGGTGTTGACGGATATTGCGGCGGTGGCGAAGCTGGCGCATGCAAAGGGTGGGATTGAAGTGAGCGTGGACAACACGTTCATGTCTCCTGCGTTGCAGAGCCCGCTTGCGCTGGGTGCGGATATCGTGATGCACTCGACGACGAAGTACCTGAACGGGCACTCGGATGGTATCGGCGGCGCGCTGATTGGCTCCACGCCAGAGCACAAGGAGCGCTTCCTGCTGGTGCAGAAGGCTTCAGGCGGAATCATGTCGGCGTTTGAGTGCTTCCTGGTGCTGCGCGGAATCAAGACGATGCCGCTGCGCATCAAGCAGCATGAAGAGAACGGCAACGCGATTGCCGAGTACCTGTCGAAGCATCCCAAGGTGCTGAAGCTGAATTATCCGGGACTCAAGACGCATCCGCAGTATGAGCTTGCGGCGCGTCAGCAGAAGGGCTTTGGCTCTATGCTGAGCATGGACCTTGGCTCGCGTGAGAACTGCGCGAAGTTCCTTGCGGCAATCAAGATTTTCCTCAATGCGGAATCGTTGGGCGGCGTGGAGTCTCTGGCTTCGCACTCGGCGACTACGACGCATGCTTCGGTGAGCGCGGAAGAGCGTGCGGTGATGGGCATTACCGAGGGGATGATTCGGTTGTCGATTGGTATCGAGGACAAGGAAGATTTGATTGCGGATCTGGAGCAGGCGCTGGCTAGCTTCTAGTGCTTCTCTGCTGCAAATGATGAAGCCCTGCCATTGCGGCAGGGCTTTGTTGTTTAGTGGCCCATGCTGACGGCGCCGGTTTTCTTTGGGCGCTGCATGAGGAAAGGCAGCGGTACGAGCAGCAGCAGGATTACGACCATAATCCAGACGACATCGACATAAGAGAGCAGTCGGGCCTGCACCTGGGCGATGTTGTAGATTTGCGCGCCAGCGTGCTGCATGGCGTCGGGGCCGTGGAAGCCTCGGTTGGCCCATGTGGCGGCCATGGCGGCGCGGGCGCGCTCGAAGATGGGATCGCCGGGGGCGGTGTGCTGGTTGAGCATAGCGAGATGCCGCTGCGTGCTTCGTGCGAGATACGTGGTGATGAAGCTGATGCCGACGGAGCCGCCTAGATTACGCGAGAGCGCCGAGAGGCCGCTGATTTCGTTGTTTTTGTGCTGCGGGATTCCGGCGTAGTTGAGCGTGTTGATGGGGATGAACAAGAACGGCAGGCCAAGCGCGATGCCGGCGCGCCAGCTTACGGCAAGCATAAAGCTGACGTTGAGCGTGAGTTGCGTCATGCGGAGCATGCCGAGCGCGGTGATGAAGAAGCCGATGGAGACGAGTACACGCGGGTCGAACTTTGGCGCGAATCGGCCAGCGAGCGGGAAGAGCAGCATGAGCACGATGGCTCCGCTGGCGATGGCGGTGCCGGATTGGCGAGCGGTGTAGCCCATGATTTCCTGCAGGAACTGCGGAATGAGCACGGTTGTGGAATAAAGTGCTACGCCCACCATGAAGAGCACGAACTGGCTCATCGCGGTGTTTCTTCGGGCGAATAATCGCAGGTCGAGGATGGGGTGTTCGATCACCAGCTCGCGCCAGATAAAGAGGGTGAGGCCGATGGCGGAGATGACGGCGCAGGTGAGGATGAGGTTGGAGCTGAACCAGTCGTCTTCCTGTCCCTTGTCGAGCAGGATTTGCAGCGCTCCGATGGCGACGACCAGCAGGCCGAGGCCCCAGTAATCGACGCCTTCTTTGCGCTTGCGGCTTTCGGCGAGATACGGCGGGTCTTCCACCAGACGGTTGGAGAGGAACAGTGACAGAATGCCGACGGGGATGTTCAGGAAGAAGATCCAGCGCCAACTGTAATTGTCGATAATCCAGCCGCCGACGGTGGGACCGATAGCAGGAGCCATGACGACGGCGACACCGTACATTGCAAATGCCATGGAGCGTTTTTCCGGTGGGAAGGTGTCGGCGAGAATGGCTTGCTCACTGGGCTGGAGGCCGCCACCAGCGGCGCCCTGCAGAATGCGGCAGAAGACCAGCGCGCCAAGTGTAGGCGCAATACCGCACAGAAAAGAGCAGAGCGTGAAGAAGAAGACGCAGCTCATGTAGAAGCGCTTGCGCCCAATGCGGTTGGCTATCCAGCCGGAGATGGGCAGCACCATGGCGTTGGCGACAAGGTAGCTGGTCAGCACCCAGGTTGCTTCGTCCTGGCTGGCCGAAAGCGTGCCTGCGATGTGCTGCATGGCCACGTTGGCAATGGAGCTGTCGAGGGCTTCCATGAAGGTGGCTAGTGTGACAGTGAGCGCAATGGCCCAAGGATTGGCGCGAGGCCGCCAGATATCGTGAAACGAGGGGGCTGGTGCTGTCGCCGTGGCGGCCAAAACTGCTCCTTTAAGGTGTGAGCTTCTACCAGACTATAAGAAGGGCGAGGCCCTTCGGTGTGTCATTCTGGTGAGTTATGACGGATGCTGAGTACAACTCGTTACTGCTGCTGGGAATTGATACGTGCGGGTCTTCGGGATCGGTGGCGCTGGGGCGGCTTTCGGGCTCCTCGGTGGAGATTCTTGGCCAGACGGAGCTGGATGGCAAAAGCTATTCGGAGCGGCTGGTGGCGGTGGTTGCAGAGCTGCTGGCGGCGCATGGCGTAAAGCTGCGTCAGGTGGGCTGCATGGTCGCGGTCAACGGGCCGGGGAGCTTTACGGGGGTTCGCATCGGGCTTAGTGCGGTGAAGGGGCTGGCTGGCGGGAGTGGTGTGCCTGTGGCGGCGGTTTCGCGGCTGGAAGTGCTGGCGGAGAAAGCCGGTGTGAGTATGGCGGCGCTCGACGCGCATCGCAACGAGGTTTTTCTTCGCGTGGATGGGCGGGAGATGCTGGCTGGTGCGGCGAAACTGGCGGCGATTGGTGAGCCTGCGCCTGTGGCCGTTTGCGATGAGGCTGCGGTGAAGGTGCTTGCGGCGGCGTGGCCGGGGGTGGAACTGGTGCGGGTGGATGCTCCGACGGCGGCCGATGCTTTGACGCTGGCTGTGCCGCGCATTCTGGCGAAGGATTTTGCAGAGCTGGCGCTGCTGGATGGGAATTACCTGCGGCGTTCGGATGCGGAGATTCATCTTGGTGAGGCTGCGCAGAAGGTATGAGCGTGCGGGTTCGGCGGATGCTGGCGGCGGATGTGGAAGCGGCTGCGGAGTTGGCCGCGGGGCTTTCTACGGCCCCGCACTGGAAGGCTGAGGCGTATCTGTCCGTGATTGCGGCGGGTGTTGCTGTGATTGCGGAGGCGGCGGAGGGGATGGCGGGATTTGCGGTAGCTTCCGTGATTGCTCCGCAGGCGGAGCTGGAGTCGATTGCGGTTGCGCCACGGTTTCAGCGGCAGGGAGTGGCACGGCGGTTGTTTGAGGCTCTGACGGGTGAGCTTGCAACGGCTGGCGTTGAGGAAGTGCTGCTGGAGGTGCGGGCCTCGAATGAAGCCGCGCTGGGGCTTTACCGGGCGCTTGGGTTTGAGGAAGCGGGCAGGCGGAAAGCGTATTACTCGAATCCGGTAGAGGATGCGTTGTTGTTGCGTAAGCAGCTTTCGTAAGGACGAAATGGCTTTCAGCAACGGTCCAAAGGCGGCAAAAGTTTCCAACAGGGCGCTTGGCGAGTGATTCGCGTCACTTAGCGGCGTTCACCGGGGCAAAATCCACAGATTTTCTGCTCTTCGCCTATCTTTCCCGCTTGCAGGCGGCTGCGTGGCGGAGCTATATGTAATGGGTCTGTAACGTGAGGAGGACCCCGATGGATGAAGTTCAGGAATCGCTGAGCGAAGAACTGACCCGCCTCAAAGCCGAACACAACCGCTACACGCAGCGGTTGGAAGAACTGATTCAGAAGCCGTACCTCTCGGAAGAAGAGCAACTGGAAGAGGTTCGCCTGAAGAAGTTGAAACTCCACGCAAAAGATTTGATTTACTCGATACAGCAGCGCCAGGCCGTAGTCGCGGCTTAGGCGCTTTTGTTTTGCGACGAATGGCGGTGCGAGGCGGGCGGCGGTCCTATGGACGATGTGTGCGCCTGTCGAGCGCCGAAATCCGTATCCCCGTATAATCGTTGGGATAATGGTTCGCGACGGTTACTTGTACGGGTTAGGGCTGCTGGCGGTTGCCGCGGTGGCTGTGTGGCTTACGGGCGTGTGGGCATGGGGAGTTGTGCCTGTACTGTTGGCCGCGTTTTTTCTGTGGTTTTTCCGTGATCCTGAGCGGACGATTCCCACCACGGATGGCGCGATTGTTTCTCCCGGCGACGGGCTGGTGACAGAGACGATCCGCATCCAGACGCCGGAGGGCGAGAAGCAGCGCATCAGCATCTTTCTCAGCGTGTTTGATGTGCACGTCAACCGCTCGCCGATTGCGGGTGTGCTGAGTGAAGTGCGTTACCAGAAGGGCAAGTACCTGAACGCCATGAACCCGGCCAGCGCGGACCAGAACGAGCAGAATATTGTGACGGTAAGCGGCGGGGGCATTGAGGTTACCTTCAAGCAGATTGCCGGATTGCTGGCGCGGCGCATTGTTTTCGACTACAAGCAGGGTGACCGCGTGGAGCGCGGGCAGCGCGTAGGGCTTATCAAGTTTGGCTCGCGTGTAGATGTGGTGGTGCCCGCTGAAGCTGAGCTGCAGGTGAAAAAGGGCCAGCGGGTGCGCGGCGGCGCAAGCGTGCTGGCGATTATGGCCACGGCCAAGCCTCTGGAGAGTGGGCGCTAATGCCAGGGCGTGAGCGCAATTCCGCATTAGACAGGGCAAGGCTGCGGCGCGGCATGTACCTGCTGCCTTCGTTGTTCACCATGGGCAACATTGGTGCGGGTTACTACGCCATCATGGAGACCATTGCGGCGATTGTTTCGCGCGGCGAAGCGCAGATGCATCTCGATCACGCGGCAATCGCAATTATGCTGGCGATTCCGTTTGACGCGCTGGATGGGCGCATTGCCCGCATGACGAATACGACGAGCGAGTTCGGCAAGGAGCTGGATTCGCTGGCGGACGCAATTACCTTCGGCATGGCGCCGAGCTTGCTGGCTTATATCTGGGGTGTATTCTTCCTGCCGGATTCGATACGGCCGGAGTGGCGGCCCGACTTGCGCCAGGACTTAATCTGGGCAGGCGGATTCATCTGCTTTGTGTACCTGATTGGCGGAGTCTCGCGGCTGGCGCGGTTCAACATCAGCCCAGACGCGCAGCCACGGAATCCGGGCCGTCCGGGGCGCAAGTATTTTGTGGGCATGCCGATTCCGGCAGCGGCCTTCACGCTGGCTGCGACGATTCACGTGTCCAGTGCTTACCCGAATGAGGCGTGGTGGGTTGCGATTCTCTGGCTTGGTCTGGTCGGTGCATGCGGGCTGCTGATGGTGAGCACATGGCGCTTCTGGAGCGGCAAGGAAATCAACTTTTCGCGTAGCCATCCGTTCCAGCTTCTGCTGCTGCTGGCGGTGGCAATTTTTCTGCTGGTACGCTTCTCGGGAGGCGTGCTGTTTGCGTGCGCAATGGCGTACCTGTTCTCAGGGCTGTGGGCGCGTGCGGCGTATTCGTGGCAGCGGCGGCGAAAACAGCGCAATGCGAATGCCGGGTCTGGCTCGCATGATGCGGACTCTCTGACTGGGACGCTGCACTCGTAATATTCACTCAAAATCACACCAATTCAACGGATAATGGAAAATCCGAAATTTACGGATAAGGAATGGCCTGTGTACAAAATTGCGATTGCCGGCGCTTCCACGCTGCTGGGTAAGGAACTGAAGGAAGCTCTTGAAGACTCGCCGCTGGCTGCGGCGCATGTGACGCTGCTGGACGATGGGAAGGGACAGGGGCAGCTTGACCAGATTGGCGATGAGGTGACGTTTGTTCAGGCCGTGGAGCCGGACTCTTTTGAGAAGGCGGACTTCACATTCTTTACCGGCTCGGAAGAACTGACGCACCGCCACTGGCAGAACGCCGTGAGCGCGGGCTCCACGGTTCTGGATCTTTCCGGCGCGCTTGAGGGCGAGGCCGAGGTGCTGGTGCGCGCGCCGTGGGTTGCGGCGGATGCGGGCGGCGCGGATTTGCTGACGAAGGCGGTAATTCCGGCGCATCCGGCGGCGCTGGCTTTGGGGCTGCTGGTCAGCAAGATTACGAAGATTGCGGCGGTGCGCTCGGTGGCGGCAACCATGCTGGCTCCGGCGAGCGAGTTTGGCCGCGGCGCGATGGATGAGTTGCACCAGCAGACGGTGAACCTGCTGAGCTTTCAGAGCTTGCCAAGGGCGATTTATGACGCGCAGGCGGCTTACAACCTGCTGTGCGGGTTTGGCGAGAGTGCACAGGCAAGCCTGACGAAGCTGGAGACGCGGATTCAGCGCGATTATGTGGCCCTGGGCGGAGGACGCTGGCCTGCGCTGGCGTTGCAGGTGATTGCGGCTCCGGTTTTCCATGGGCATACGTTCTCAATTGCCGTGGAGCTGGATAAGCCTGCGGACATCGCGGCGGTGGAAGAGGCTCTGGGCGGTGACCACGTGGACCTGGTGCTGGAAGATACGGATTCGCCGTCAAACCTGGCCGCTACGGGGCAGAATGACGTGCTGGTGCGGCTGCGTCCGGTGATTGAGGGGCGCAACCCGGCACAGGCTTCGCGGTTCCTGCTGTGGACGGCCAGCGACAATTTGCGGCTTTATGCGCAGAATGCCGTCGAGTGCGCGTTGGATTTGCGTAGGATAAGACCGCAGGGGCTGGTGCAGTAGGCTCCCACCCCGAGCCTGTGGAAAACCCATGTCAAGCCCCAACCCGGAAAATATTTTCTAACTCATTGATTTTATTAAGCAAAAATCTTCAACCAGTTTGCGCTCAATTATGCGAAACCTGCCACAATAGAATCAGCAGCAGGAAACGGCCCGGTTCCCAAGGAATCGGGCCGTTCTGTTTTTTCGCTAACTCGCTAAGCGCGAAGCGCTGCTAACTTGCTAACACAAAAGAAAGGAGAATCCTATGCACGTAACGGCAGGCACAATCTCCTGTACCCTAAACCCCATACCCTATCCCCTACCTTGTACACAGTTTCATAGATCAAGAATAAAGATTCTCCACAGCCACTGTGCAATTGCCCGTAACCCACACAAAACAAAGATATGGAAAAGAACCCCCACTGTGCGCATCACACACGGCTGCTCAAAACCTGTGAACCACCCGACTCCATGCGCACCCATACCTGCTCGATGAAGGTGTCGGTCATGCCTGCGATGTAGTCGGTGACGGTGCGGGCTAGGCCTTGCGATTCGATTTGCTCGCGGTGGTCTTCAGGGAGAGAGTCAGGGTTGGTGGCGAATTGTGCGAAGAGTTTTTCTACGACTGTGGCAGAGTGGGCACGGGATGCTTCCAGATTTGGCGAGTTGTAGAGGTTTTCGTAGAGGAAACGCTTGGTGGCGGCGCGCTCGGATTCCATGGATGGGCTGAAGGCGGCGACGCGTTGCGGGGTTTTGCGCACGTCTTGTAGCGTGCTGATTTTGTTGGCATCGACGCGGCGGCGGAGTTCGCCCAGCAGATCCGTCACGAGGGCGTTGAGCATGCGGCGGGTGGCTTCGCCGGCGAGAACGCGGGCGGTTGCAGTGGGGAACTGGTTGCGGGCAGCGGCGTGGAACTCACGGAAGAGCGGGACGTGGAGCAGGACGGATTCGATGCGGAGGATGCCGGAGTCAAGACCGTCTTCAATGTCGGCGGTGAGGTAGGCGATTTCGTCGGCGAGATCGATGAGCTGGGCTTCGAGCGGGGGGAGCTGGTCGAGGAAGTATTCGGATAGCTCGGGATATGCGGCGGCGGAGTAGTCGCGGGAGTGCTTGATGATGCCTTCGCGGACGGCGAGGGTGAGGTTGAGGCCGCGGAAGGCGGGGTAACGCTCTTCGAACCAGGTGACGATGCGCAGGGCGTGCAGGTTGTGGTCGAAGCGGAGACCGTAGGGCTTGAGGGCTTCGTCAAGGGCGCGCTCGCCGACGTGGCCGAACGGCGGGTGGCCGATGTCGTGGACGAGGGCTAGGGTTTCTGCCAGCTCGACGTTGAGGCCGAGCGCGATGGCCATGGTGCGGGAGATTTGTGCGACTTCCAGCGTGTGGGTGAGGCGGCTGCGGAAGTGGTCGCTGGATATGTCTTTCAGGGGGCGCGTGCCGGGGGCCTGCGTGAAGACCTGCGTTTTGCCTGCAAGGCGGCGGAAGGCGCGGGCGTGGAGGACGCGGGCTCCGTCGCGGGTGAAGGCGGAGCGGTAGGGATGCGGCGGCTCGGGGAATGTGCGCTGGGTGAGAGGACCGTCGGTGGGAACAGCGATTGCAGCGGGAAGAGTGATGCCCTGTTCTGTTGCGGCGCTCATACGTACAGGGTACAGGGTGCGGGGTACAGGATGCAGCAAAAGCAATGGCCCGCGTTGATGGGCGCGGGCCATTGTTGGAACGGATGTGCTGATGACTATGGCTTGTCGGTGTTTTCCTGTTTGGCAAGCTTGACGTGGGCGGTTTCCAGCTTCTTCTGGACCTTGGCTACGTCGCCGGGTTCGATATCGACTGCGGTGGACTTGGCGTATTCAGCCAGAGAAATCTCCCACTGCGCGGCTGCAAGGCGGATGCGGCCAGTCTTTTCGTAGAGGTCGCCGAGGTGGTCATGCACGGTGGGGTCGGTCTGCGTGCGGTCCACGGCCTGGCGGAGATTGGATTCTGCAAGCTCGTACTCGCCTTGCTTGAAGTAGGCCCAGCCGAGCGAATCGAGATATGCGCCGTTGGTTGGTTCGAGCTCGACGGCTTTGCGGATGTACTTGATGGCCTCGGGGATGCGGATGCCCTTGTCTGCCAGCATGTAGCCGAGATAGTTGAGTGTGAGCGAGTTGTTGGGGTCGAGGTCGAGCACCTGCTTGAAGTAGCTCTCGGCCTGTTCGGTATGTTTCTGCTTGTCGGCCAGCTCGCCTTTGAGGAAGAGCACGTTGACGCGCTCTTCTTTCTTGGTTGCAAGCGCATCGGCCTTGCTGACGGCATCTTCGGCGTCTTTCCAGCGGCGCAGGCGGCTGTTGATCTGCGTGATTTCGAGCCATACGGCACGGTCGTCGGGCGTGTTGCTTAACGTGCTTTTGGCGGTGGTAACGGCTTCATCGCCTTTGCCTGCATCAACGAGCACGTCGGCCAGCGCAAGCTTGAGGTCGCGGTTCTTGGGATTGGCGGCAACGGCTGCGTGCGCGGCGTCCACGGACTTGTCATACTGCTTGGCTTCGCGGTAGGTGTCGATCTGGCCCTGATAGCCGCGAATGGCGGCGTCGCCGCCCATGTCGATCATCTTCTGGTAAGTGGCGGCGGCCTGGTCGGTTTTGCCCTGTTCGTGGTAGACGGCGGCAAGGCGCTCAAGGAAGATGCCACGGTTGGTCTTCTCGTCCGCGGTGTAGGCGCCGTTGGCGTGCGAGGTCAGGTCCACCATGTGGCTGAAGACGGCTGCGGATTCGTCATAACGGCCGAGCACGTCGAGCAGCAGGCCTTCGTCGTAGCCGGCTTTCAAATCGTCGGGTGCGATTTTGCGGGCCTTGCGGATGTTGATGAGGGCTTCTTCGTATTTACCCTGACGGCGGAGAATTTCCGAGATGTTGACGAGCGCGTCACTGTTTTCAGGATCGGCTGCGGCGAGGTCTTTGTATTGCTTGAGGGCTTCGTCGAACTGGTTGTCGGTGAGAAGCGCCTGGGCCAGCGCGCTGAGCGTCTGCGGGTCACCGGGCTGCATGTCATTGGCGCGCTTGTAGGCGGCAATGGCGTCCTTGGGGCGCTTGAGCTGATCGTAGGTTGCGCCCAGCGTGAACTCCATGCGCGGGGTGCGGTCCTGCTCAGGCACGGATTCGAGAATCTTAACGGTCTGATCGAGGTTGTTGTTCTCGGCGTAGACACGGGCAAGGTTGAGGATGACTTCTTCGGATTCAGGGTCGAGCTTACGCGCGATTTGGAACTGCGCTTCCGCCTTGGCCTGCTGGTGCTTGACGAGGTAAAGCTGGCCGAGAACCATGTGGTTCTCTACGCTGGATTGGTCGAGCGAGACCAGCTTTTCGTATTCGGCGATGGCCTGATCGATGGTGTTGCCGGAGGGCTGCTGGCCGGAGCCGGCGTTCTGCTGCTCACCGAGCTGGCGCAGATAGATGTGGCCGAGAAGCTTGTGTGCGTCGAGGTTGTCGGGCGAGTTTTTGAGTAGCTCGCGGACTGTGGTTTCGGCTTCATGCGCGTGGCCGGTGCGGAAGTAGAGGTCGGCGAGTCCGCTGTAAAGCTGAGGCGAGTTGGGATCGGCGTTGATGGCCGCCTTGTACTCCTCAATGGCGTGCTGCACAAACTCAGGCTTGCCGGTATTCATGGCCTGATCTTCATAGACGCCAGCCATGGCGGCGTGGAAGTAAGCCTGGGAACGCGCGTTTTGCGCGGGCGCGGATTGAGCCGGAGTGGTTGTGGCAGGCTGGGCTGCGGATGGGGCTTGCGCGCCCAAGGCCAGCGGCATGGCTATTGCAGATGCTGCAAAAGCTATGCCAAGAAGTGGCAAACGGTGCTGGGTATTCATCATCACGAAAGGGAATCCATGCCTCTAGCGCGGTGCATTGTGGTGTTCGCCACCGAAGAGCTGGAGGAGGCGGACTCCTATGCTTTCAGACGATTGTACGCGTGATTGGGTGCAGACGGATACACCGTGCGGAAGGATTTCCGCACGGTGTATGAGGGATATGTAAGGAAATGCCGCAGAATCAATGGCGGAAGTGGCGGATGCCGGTGAAGACCATCGCGATGCCGAGACGGTCGGCGGCGGCGATGACGTCCGCGTCTTTGACGGAGCCTCCGGGTTGAATTACGGCTGTGGCTCCGGCTTCCACTACGGTTTCTAGGCCGTCGGGGAAGGGGAAGAAGGCATCGGATGCGGCGACGGTTCCCTTGAGCGGGAGGACAGCTTTCTGCGCGCCGAATTTGGCGGCGTCTACGCGGCTCATCTGGCCTGCTCCAACACCGACGGTTTGGCCGTCACGGGCGTAGACGATGGCGTTGGACTTGACGTGCTTGCAGACGCGCCATGCGAAGAGGAGGCTGCGCAACTCTTCTTCGGTGGGCTGGCGCTTGGTGACGATTTTCAGCTCGGCGGCGGTGATGTTGCCGGTGTCGGCGTCTTGCAGCAAGAGGCCGCCGGAGACGTTTTTGACTACGGGCTTGGGTGTGGCCGCGGTGATTTCCACGATGCGGAGGTTTTTCTTGGCGGCGAAGCGTTCCTTGGCTTCTTCCGTGAAGCCGGGGGCGGCGATCGCTTCTACGAAGAGCTTGGCGATCTCTTCAGCGGCGGGGCCGTCCACGATGCGGTTGATGCCGATGACGCCGCCGAATGCGGAGATGGGGTCGGCGGAGAGGGCCTTCTGGTAGGCCTCAAGGACGGAGGCGCCGGTGGCTGCTCCGCAGGGGTTGGTGTGCTTGATGATGGCTACGCCGATTTCCGAGTTGTCGGAGCCGCCGAGTTCGAGGGCTAGTTCCCAGCAGGCGTCGAGGTCAACGAGGTTGTTGTAGCTCAGCTCTTTGCCCTGAAGCTGCCTGGCTCCGGCTACGCCGAGGCCGGTGCCGTCTGCGTAGAGAGCGGCGCGCTGGTGCGGGTTTTCGCCGTAACGGAGCGACTGCGCGAGCGGATAGTTGATGCGGAGCGTGGCTGGGAAGGCGCTGGCGTCGGGTGCTGCGGGGTTTGTTGGTTCGGGGGCTTCGGGGATGCGGTCGAGCGTGTTGGCTATGGCGGTGTCATAGGCCGCTGTGGTGGCGAAGGCTTGTTTGGCCAGCTTCCAGCGGGTTTCGCGGCTGAGTGCGCCGTTGTTGGACTTCAGTTCCTCGGTGAGGGTGGGGTAATCCGCGACGCTGGTGACGATGGCTACGTCTTCAAAGTTTTTGGCGGCGGAACGGACCATGGAGGGGCCGCCGATGTCGATGTTTTCGATGAGGTGGCCGAAGGCTACGCCGGGTTGGGCTGCGGTCTTCTCGAAGGCGTAGAGATTGACTACGACCATGTCGATGGGCGCGATGGCGTGCTGGGCGACGGCGGCTTCGTGTTCGGCGTTGCCGCGGATGTAGAGCAGGCCGCCGTGCACTTTGGGGTGCAGCGTTTTGACGCGGCCATCGAGCATTTCAGGGAAGCCGGTGAGGTCGCTGATGTCCTTGACGGTGAGGCCGGCTTCGCGCAGGGTGCGCGCGGTGCCTCCGGTGGAGATTAGCTCCACTCCGTAGCTGGCTAGTGCCTGGGCGAACTCTACAAGGCCGGTTTTATCCGTAACACTCAACAAGGCCCGCTGAATCTTCTTTTCCGCGCTCAAAACTTTCTCCTTCATGACGGCTTGCGTGGGTGCAAGCGTACATTCCAGAGTACCGCAGGACAGGGATCAGATTTCAGGTGTCAGGATGATTGCTGCAAGGCCCAGTGAAGCATATGCAGCGAAAATACAACTGCCGCCTGAAACCTGAATCCTGATTCCCTGATTTACATTGGTGCTATGGGTAGTACTCCCCCACCTCCTTTTGCAGAAGACCCGCAGGCACGGGCGGAGTATCTGCCTCCGCAGGCGGGTTATGGGCATGGCTATGTACCTTCTCCGCCGCCGCGCAGGGCTCGGCGTGGATGGGCTTCGGCTCCGGCTACTTATTTTCTGATTGGGTTGAATGTTGCCGTCTTTGTGCTGATGACGCTGCGCGGGGTTAGTCCTGTCAATCCGGAGCCGGAGCAGCTATTGCACTGGGGGGCGGACCATGCGGGGCTGGTTTTGCTGGGCGGGGAGTGGTGGCGGATTGTTACGGCCATGTTTGTGCATGTGGGGATTCTGCACCTCGCCACAAATATGTGGTGCTTGTGGAATCTTGGGTTGCTGGCAGAGCCGCTGATGGGGTCGTTTGGCGTGATTGCGGTGTACCTGCTGACGGGTGCGGCGGGGAACTTGCTTTCGATTGCGCATAACTTTATCTGGCCGATCCAGGACAATGTTTTTCCTGTGGGAGCAGGGGCTTCGGGTGCGGTCTTTGGGATTGCCGGCGCGTTGATTGTGCTGTTGAAGAGTCAGCGGTTGCCTGTTCCACCGGATGAGCTGAAGAAGCTGCGGCGCTCTGTGATTACTTTTGCCGCTATCAATCTTGTGATTCCTTTTGCTGTGAATTATGGGGCTGAGGCGATGCACGCAGGGCTGCAGATTGATTACATGGCGCATGTGGGTGGTGTGACTTGCGGGCTGCTGTTTGCTGCGCCTATGGTTCCGAGGCTTGGTTCTCCGCGGAGCTTGTTTACGGTGAGGCTGCGTGCGGCGATTGGCGTTGTTACGGGGCTGCTGGTGCTGTTTGGGTTCTTTCTGGCGCAGTTGCCGCGCTAAGGTGACAGCTGGCCTCCTGTTCCTCGTAACCTGTGGCATAATTCGCGTGTAAGCGCAGGGCACAATGCAAGTCCACTCCAACCCCAGCTATGGAGGCGCAGATGGAACGCCGAGATTTTTTGAAGCAGGCTGCTATTACGGCAGCTACTGTTGCTACGACTTCCCAATTACATGCGAATGCCAAGACGCCGGCCAACCCGATTGGGCGGCGCACGCTGGGTAAGACGGGCGAGCAGCTTTCGATCATCGGCTTTGGCGGCATTGTGGTGATGAACGAAGAGACTGGCGAGGCCTCGAATATTGTGGCCGAGGCCGTGGATCGCGGAGTGAATTACTTTGATGTGGCTCCGAGCTATGGCAATGCGCAGGAGCGGCTGGGACCGGCGCTGGCTCCTTATCGCAAGGACTGCTTTTTGGCCTGCAAGACTGAAGGGCGCTTGAAGGACGACTCGCGGAAGCAGTTGGAGGAGTCGCTGCGGCTGCTGAAGACGGACCATCTGGATCTCTATCAGTTTCATGGGCTGGTGAAGATGAAGGAGCTGGACCAGGTGTTGGGGCCAGGTGGCGCGATGGAGACGATGGAGGCGGCGAAGAAGGAAGGCAAGATTCGCTACATCGGGTTTTCGGTGCACTCGGCGGAGACGGCTGTGGCGGCGATGGAGCGCTACAACTTTGACACGATTCTGTTTCCGGTGAACTGGGTTCTGTTTACGCAGGCGGGTTTTGGTCCGCAGATTTTGAAGAAGGCGCAGGAGAAGAAGATGGGTATCCTGGCGCTGAAGGGCATGGCCAAGACGGTTTGGGCAGCGGACCAGGAGAAGAATCATCCGCAGCCGAAGTGCTGGTATCAGCCGGCAGCGTTTCCGGATGAGGCTGCGCTGGGACTACGCTGGACGCTGGGGCATCCAGTGACGGCGGCGATTCCGCCGGGGGATGAGCGGTATTTCCGGCTGGCGATGGATGTGGCTCAGAACTACAAGCCGCTATCCGCGCAGGAAGAGCAGGCGCTGTTGAGCGGTGGGCATGGCGTGGAACCCATCTTCCACTTAGGCAATGACGTTTAGCGCGAGGATGAGGCGAACTTGCGGACCATGGTCAACAGGATTTCGCGGTCGCTCTTGTTGAGATTGGTGGAGTAGCGGCGCACCTGCATGAGGAAGCGGAGCTCCTCGTCGGAGAGCTTGGGCGCGGCCATCTTCTTTTCGATGGATTCGTCGCTGAAGAACTGCGCGATGGGCAGGTCGAGCGCGGTGGCGATTTTGGAGAGCGTGTCGAGCGAGGGGACGGTGTGGCCGTTTTCCACGCGGGAGAGGTAGCAGCGGAGGAGGCCAGTCTTCTTTTCGATGTCTCCCTGCGAGAGCCCTTTTTGCAGGCGATGTGCGCGAATCGTGGTGCCAATCTGCATATGCTTTTTAATTCCTCCGCCGTGGCCGGCATGGTGTGTCTGCCAGCTCCCGGATTGTTTACTTAACAGTTAACACGTGGATGCGCCGCTGGCAAGGTAACCAAGGCGTCGGGAGGTGTATTTTTCGATACCCCAACCGGATGGGGCCGGGTGCTGCGGTCTGTCTTTTACGGTTCCCTTACGCGTCCGTGTGTATGCGCACAGCGGGATGCTTTTGCACTTTGTTTATTTTGTTTGGGTTACGGACGGCTGCACAGGGACTGTGCAGAATCTTTATTTGTGAACTGTGGAACTGTGCAGAGGGCAGTTTACAGGTTTCATGTGTCAGGTTACAGACGGTTGTGCCTGCCGATGCGTACATTGGGGACTCCTTTCTTTGGGATTCGCGAGTTAGCAGCGCTTCGCGCTTAGTAAGTCAGCAAGTTAGCGGAAAACAGAACGGCCCGATTCCTGTGGAATCGGGCCGTTCTGTTTTCTACTGATTCTATTGTGGCAGATTTCGCATAATTGAGCGCAAAATCGGCTAGGAATTTTGGCTAATGGAATCAATGAGTTAGGAAATATTTTCGGGTTTGGGGCTTGACAGGATTTTTCCACAGGCAACGGGAGAGCTTGATGCGGGGAGAACTGGCGGTATGGGTATATCCCACCCTTGCGACAGAGAGAAGTCGCAAGGATGGGGCACGGGGCTTTGTAGGGGGACGGAGAAAAGGCAACGGCAAGAACAACTGCAGATCCTTCGGCTTCGCTCAGGATGACATTGCTATTGATAGCTATTTTTGTGCGAGGGCGGGGATTGGGAGGGCCATTGGTTACGGGAGTCGTGCGGTTTAGAGGTTCTTTACCAGGTACTCAATGTTTTGGACGGGGTTGTCGTTGTAGGGAGGGCAGGGGACGAAGCCCATGGAGAGGTAGAGGCGGTGGGCGTCGCTCATGGCTGATGGGACTGTGTCCAGGTAGAGGGCTTTGCAGCCTGCGGCTGCGGCGCGGTTGAGGACGGCTTGCGTCAGGGTACGGCCGAGGCTGAGGCCGCGGGCTTCGGGGGTGACCCAGATGCGCTTCATTTCCCAGGTTTGCGGGGCGATTTCTCGCCAGGCTACGAGGCCTGCGGCTGTGCCGTCTACGCGGGCCAGCAGGCAGCCGCCGTTGCGCTCGGTGTAGGGGAGCGGGAGGCGTGCGGCTTCTTTTTCGAGCGTGCCGAAGCAGAAGCCTGCCACGTTTTCGTGGCTCACGATAAATTGTCCATAGGAGAGCAGCAGCGCACGCGCTTCGGCGAGGATGGCGGGCGGTGCGGTGGCAGGAATTTCCTCGATGCGGATAATGCGGCCTGCCTTTTCAGCTTGCATGGATTGAGTTTAACGCTTGCGCGAGTTGTGGAGGGTAAACCTCTGCGACCTTTGGAGCGTCTCTTTGTGTACTGACGAAGAAAGCTTAGGTGATGGAATGCGGCAGTTGGCCAAGGAGTGGTGTCTCGGGATTTGTGTGGTTGCCGCATGTGTGTTTTCCGCTTCGGCGCAGGAGCCTGCTGCGCCCAATGCCGCGCCTGTTGCGCCGCAGGCTCCGGTGCAGGCCGCGGATGCGACGGTGGTTGGCGGCAAGCTGCATGGCGTGGTCAAGAGCGGGAATGTTCCGCTGCCGGGTGTGACGGTGACGGCGCAGAATACGCTGACCGGAAAGAAGTATGCGACGACTACGGATGTGACCGGCGCGTGGTCGATGACGATTCCGCAGAATGGGCGCTATGTAATTCGTACGCAGTTTGCGGCTTTTGCGCAGGGGTCGCAGGAGGCATTGTTTAATGCGACGAGCAGCCATGACCAGGCAGTGAATTTTGATTTGACGCTGGCGAGCCGTGCGGCACGGCAAGAGCAGCAGGCGGAGGCGGGGCAGCAGCAGATTCAGCAGGCGATTCGGCAGCTTGCAGGGAATGGCGCGCAGAGCCTTAGCCTGATTAGCTCGCTGAGCGGGGATACCGAGAGCGGCGCGGGGGGAATGGCTACGAATGGCGGGGCGGCGCTGCCTTCGATTGCGGGGAATACGGATTTCAGCAGCGACTCGGTTTCGATTACGGGGCAGAGCGGGCAGGTGAGTCCGATTGCGGGCGTGGATATGGACCGCATTCGCGATGCGATTGAGACGATTCGCGCACAGGGTGGAATCAACCTGGGGCAAGGCGGCGGCGTGGTGCTCAGTGGCGGGCCGGGGCTCTTTGATGGCGGTGGTGGTGGCTTTGGCGGCGCGTTTGGCGGGGGATTTGGTGGGCCCGGCGGTGGCGGGTTTGGAGGCCGCGGCGGACCGGGTGGCGAGCGTGGTGGTCGTGGCGGGTTTGGCGGGAATTTTCGCGGGTTTAATCCAGCACAGCCGCATGGGTCGATTTTCTGGACTGGGACCAACTCGGCTCTGAATGCGATTCCGTACAACCAGGCGGGTAACGGTGAGGGGCAGCCGGCGAGTGGATCGAATCGTTTTTTGCTTACGTTTATGTCCGCGCCGTATTTGCCGGGGCTGACGAAGCCTAGCGGCAAGGACACGTTTTTCCTTACGCTGTCGGGTTCACGCGCTTCTACTCCGACGGACCAGCTTACGAATGTGCCTACGCTGGCGGAGCGTGCAGGCAATCTTAGCGACGGTACGAAGGTGATGCCGGTTCCGCAGGCTACGGCGCTGTTGCAGTATGTGCCGCTGCCGAATATTCCGCTGAATGCGTACGGGGATAACTTTCACTACCTGACGACGCAGCAGTCGAACGCGACGCAACTGGGTGCGCGTTACATGAGAAGCATTGGGGCGAATGCTACTCCGTTTGGGATGGGTGGACGTGGTGGCGGCGGTGGTGGGAGAAGGTCACAGCAGAACCAGGGGCTGCGGCAGAGCGTGAACGCGAACTACAACTGGTCTCACTCGGCGAGCGATAACGTGAACATTGTGCCGATTCTTGGTGGCAAGACGGCTACGGATTCGCAGTCGCTGCAGGTGGGTTACACGCTGGGATATCACAGGTTCACGAATATTTTTAACGCTAGCTGGAACAGGTCGAACAGCAGCAGTACGAACTACTTTACGGATGAGACGGATATTGCTTCGCAGTTGGGAATTCTTGGGCCGGGTGGGGCGGCGATTAATTCCAGCCCACTGAATTATGGATTGCCGAATGTGACGGTCTCCAGCTTTGATGGGTTTATTTCGCAGGCGCAGCCGCAGTTTTCTATTGCGCAGACGATTTCGTTGACGGAGACGTTCTCTTGGATTCACGGCAAGCATAATCTGCGTTTTGGTGGGGATTACCGGCGGGTGCATCGGGATTTTCTGGGGCAGGGAAATGCTACGGGGGCGTTTACTTTTGATGGCTCGTTTTCTAATGGCGATGCGCTGGCGGATTTTCTGAAGGGTGAGCCTGCGCAGACTTCTATCTCTGCAGCGATTAGTAAGAGTTATTTGCGCGACAACGTGTTTGATGTGTATGCGACGGATGACTGGCGCATGCGGCCGGGGCTGACGGTGAATTACGGCATTCGCTATGACTTTTATGCGCCGTATACGGAGAAGTACAACCACCTGGCGATGGTGGATACGAATCCGGATGGGAACTTTACGAATGTGGGGCAGGTGACGGCGGGGAAGGCGAGCGCGAATTTTGGTTCGCTGCCTGACTCGCTGGTTTCGCCTTATCGCGTGGCGTTTTCTCCGCGGCTGGGTGTGGCGTGGCGCGTGCCGAAGGTGAAGCAGATGGTGGTGCGCGCAGGGTATGGCGTGAATTACACGGTTGGCGAGTATGCGAACTTTGCGCAGAGCTTTGCTTATCAGCCGCCGTTTGTGAATGAGCAGACGAACAACTGCTTGACGGCTACACCCTGCTACTCGCTGGCGAATGGGTTTCCTGCTCCGAATGCGCTGGGTACGTATGCGGTGAATCCGCATTACAGGCTGCCGCATGCGCAGGCTTACAACGTGGATATCCAGAAGACGCTGCCGTTGGGGATTGTGCTGAATGTTGGGTACAACGGCGTGACGGGCGGGAACATGGATATTCGGATTGCTCCGCGTGCTACGGCGTCGAGTCCTGATACTGACCCGAATAACGTGCCGTTTTATTACCTGGAGGATGGGGCTTTTTATCACATGAATGCGGGGACGGTGCGCGCTTATAAGCGGCTGTCGAAGGGCGTTTCGCTGGGTGCGAATTACCAGTGGATGCACGCGATTGATAATGCGGGTGGCGTGGGGGGCGTTGCTTCGTCGCTGACGGCGCAGAACTGGCAGGATGTGGGGGCGGAGGTCAGCAACTCCACTGCGGACCAGAGGCATAAGGTTTCGGGGACGTATTTGTTTGAGCTGCCGTTTGGCAAGGATAAGTGGTGGCTGACGAGTGGGACGGCTTCGCATATTTTTGAGGGGTTTTCGGTTTCGGGCGATTTTACGTTCGCTTCGGGAGCGCCGCTGAACCTGACGTACATTGCGCATGGGAACTCGCTGGCTTGCGGCACGGCGGGGACGCTGAGGCCGGATTATGTGCCGGGTGTTTCGCCTACGTCGGGTGGGCAGACGAGCTTGCACTGGTTTAATTCGGACGCATTTACCGCGCCGCAGCAGAATGGCGATTACTGCGCGTATGGCAATGTGCCGCGCAATCCGCTGGTGGGGCCGGGAACGGTGACGAATGATATGTCGCTGTCAAAGACGGTGCAACTGGGCGATACGCGTAGCTGGGAGTTTCGTGCAACGGCGAAGAATGCGTTTAACACGGTGCAGTATTCGGGTGTAGGCAGCAGCTTTGGCACGGCTACGTTTGGGACTGTGCGGTCGTATGGGCAGATGCGCGAGTTTCAATTTCAGTCGCGGTTCCGGTTCTGAGAATGGTTGCGATGCGGGTGAAGAAAGAGAGCTTCATGACGGGCTGGATGGAAAAGTCGATTGCAGCACTGGCGGCGGTTGCGTTGTTGGTGCCTTCTCCGGTTGCGATATATGCGCAGAATCAGCAGCAGGGCAGCGGGCAGGCGGCGCAGGACCAGCAGGATACGGGGTTTGTGCTGCGGGTGAATGCGGAGCTGGTGCTGACGAATGTTGTGGCTCGCGATGCGAAGACGGGCGAGGTGGTGAAGGGGCTTACGCAGAAGGATTTTACGATCCTGGAGAATGGCAAGGCGCAGCAGATTTCGGCGTTTGATTTTCAGAGCGTGGATATGGCGACTCCGCTGAGCGAGGCGACGGTGAGCGGGCTTGCGATGGGGAATACGGCGAATGGGAAGACTGCTGTTGTGGCGAAGCCAGAGGAACTGCGTAATCACAGGCTGATTGTGATGTTTTTCGATTTGACTTCGATGCAGCCGGAGGATTTGGAACGGTGCGTGGAGGCGGCGCGGGATTTTTTAAAGAACAAGATGCAGGCGGCGGATCTTGTGGCGCTGGTTTCGCTGGGCGATACGTTGAAGGTTGACCAGGATTTTACGGCGAATAAAGAAGCGCTCATTAAGGAAGTGGGTTTTTACAACGGCACCGAGGGGCAGGGGTTTGCGCAGGGAGCGAATGCGGACTCGAACCAAGTGGAAGACACTACGGGATACACACCAGATGAGAGTGAGTACAACGATCTAAATACGGATCGCGAGTTGTTTGCGCTGCGGGCGATTTCCAAGTCGCTGGAGAAGATTACGGAGAAGAAATCGCTGCTGTACTTTTCCGGCGGCATTTCGCGGGACGGGATTGAGAACCAGGCGTCGCTGCGTTCGGCTATCAATGCGGCGGTGCGGGCGAACCTTGCGGTTTACAGCGTGGATACGCGTGGATTGCAGGCGGTTACACCGATGGGGGATGCTTCGCAGGGCAACATGCGCGGCGGCGGGGCTTTTACCGGCGGCGGGCTGGGCAACAACATGAAGGCTAACTTTGATACGCAGGAAGTGATGGCTACGCTTAGCTCGGATACGGGCGGTAAGGCGTTCTTTGATTCCAATGATTTTGCGCCGGCGTTTGCGCAGGTGCAGAAGGATAGTTCGGCGTATTACGCGATCGGTTTTCATTCGACGAATCCGGCGCGGGATGGGAAGTTTCGCAAGCTAACGATCAAGATCAACAGGCCGGGCATCAAGCTGGAGTACAGGCCGGGGTATTATGCTCCGGCGGACTTTAAGCACTCGGGGAATGAAGATCGCGAGCGGCAGTTGCAGGATCAGCTTGCGAGTGATTTGCCTGCGACTGACATGGCGCTTTACCTGGATGCGATGTACTTCCGGATGGATGACAACCGCTTCTATGTGCCGGTTTCATTGATTGTTCCGGGGTCGCAGATTCCGTTTGTGAAGGGCGGCGATAAGGACAAGGCTACGCTCGACATTATTGGGGCGGTGCTGGATGAGTTCAAGCGGCCTGTGGGACGTGCGCGGGAGACGGTGACGCTGAATCTCGACGCTACGCAGCAGGCGCGGCAGAAGAATATCCAGTACAACACGAGCTTTAACCTGCCGCCGGGCAAGTACGACATGAAGTTTGTGGTGCGCGAGAACCAGACGGGGCGCATGGGGTCGTTTGAAGCGGAGATTACGCTGCCGGATATGAAGAAGGCACCGTTGAAGATGAGCTCGATTGTGCTGGCTTCGACGCGACAGCCGAGCAAGGCGCAGAATCCGCTGGTGCGCGGCGGCGAGGAGTATGTGCCGAATATCAGCCATGTTTTTCGGCAGGATCAGCACTTGTATCTGCTGTATGAGGTGTACTCACCTGCGCAGGAGAAGGCGGCGGAGAATGCTCCGAAGGGGACGAAGGCTGGAATCAACCTGTTGAGCAGTTTGGAGCTGATCCAGGGCGCGACGAAGGTTTATGAGACGCCGATTGTACAGGCGAAGCAGGTGAACGTGGAGGGGCGCAATGCGGTTGCGGTTGAACTGGACGTGCCGCTTGCGGGGCTCAAGCCGGGCTCCTACATTTGCCAGTTGAATGTGATTGATGATGCAGGGGGGAGCTTTGCGTTTCCGCGATTTGCGGTGCTGGTGCGTGAGCCCGTGCCTGTGGCGGTTCCGGCTACTACAGGTGCGGGCTCAGGGAATTAGGTGATTTGTTTTAGGCAGTGTCTGACGAATCGGATTCAAGGGTAGCGAGAGGTAAACCGTCCCTCAGGGGCTAAAGCCCGATCAATTTGCTGCTCTTATGTACGGGCTGAAGACCGTACCCTTCAAAACGATTCATCAGACACTGCTTAGCCTCTATTGCCAGAGATAAGGCGGAAGATGAAGGTGACGATGATTGCGCCGATGAGCGCGATCACCAGTGAGTAGATGAATCCGCCGCTGGCAGGAAGGTGAATGAGCGTGGCAAGGAAGCCGCCGACGAGCGAGCCGACGATGCCGAGAATGATATCCCAGAAGAACCCGAAGCCGCTCCCCTTCATGATTTTTCCGGTGAGCCATCCAGCGATCAGACCAATCACGATTACAAACAACCAGTGCATGTTGTCCTCCATTCGGTATTGCAGGATGCTCGGGCTTGGGAACGACTGCCCGGCTGCGCCGCAGTGTACATAGATGCCTGATTGGTTGCAAAGGGTTTTCTTCGTCAGGATTCTGGGGATGATTTGCGTTGCGCGGCGGGGACGGGTTGGGTGCTGCCTGTGATGCCTCCGTAGGGGCAGTGGCGGCAGCCTGAGCCGCAGCAGGTGCCGCGCTTGAGATGGTAGGCAGCGGTGAAGACCATCAGGCCGTTTTCAAAGTAGTAGTCTCCGGGGGCGGGCTTGATGGTTGGCGCGTTCTCTTTGCTGCTGGTCACGGGAGTATTGTCGCCTGAGCGGAGTGGCCGTGGCGAATAAAATGAAAGGCATGACACTGACTGCAACGGAACGCGCTCGCCGCATCAAGATTATTCTTTTCGACGTGGATGGGGTTTTGACGGATGGCACTATCTGGCTGGTGCCTAGCAGCTCCTCGGGGAATGCCGCGGTTCAGCAGCATTTGAAAGAGAAGGAAGGCCAGGTTGGTTTTGCGGTGCAGTCGGCTACGCTGACGGAGGCGAAGGGGTACAGCGCGCATGATGGCGCGGGGATTTCGCTGGCGCGGCTGGGCGGGCTGAAGTGCGGGGTGATTACGAAGCGCATCAGTGAGACGGTTGCGACGCGCATGCGCGACCTGAAGCTGGAGTATGTCTACATGGGGCAGTCGTTCAAGATGCAGGCCGTTCGCGAGATTATGGCGAAGGAAGGCGTGACGCTGGAAGAGATTGCTTATGTGGGCGATGACGTGATTGACCTTCCGGTGCTGCGCCAGTGCGGGCTTGCGATTGCCGTTGCGAATGCGCGGGAACAGGTGAAGGCTGCAGCGCATTACATTACTCCGAATCGCGGCGGGTATGGCGCGGGGCGCGATGCTGTCGAGTTCATTCTTGATGCGAAGGGCGTGCTGAACGATTGCATCGAGGCTTATATCGATGAGGAGAATCCGATTTCTCCTTCGATGGATATTGGGAATAGCGTGGGGAATTAGGCGACAGAGAGATTCGTTAGTACGGCGCTATTGAGGGATGCAGCGGAAGTCGCCGGAGTAGACTACGAAGCGTTTGCCGCGCAGGAAGCCTATCAGCGTGAGGCCGAGTTCGCGGGCGAGCCGGACGCCGAGGCTGGACGGTGCGGAGACGGACGCGATGACGGGGATGCCGCCTGCGAGGGCTTTCTGGATGATTTCAAAGCCACCGCGTCCGCTGACCATCAGGACTGATTCGCGGAGGGGGACGAGGTTTTCCATGAGCGCCCAGCCGATGAGCTTGTCTACGGCGTTGTGGCGGCCTATGTCTTCACGGAGGGCGAGGAGTTCGCCGCTTGCGTTGAAGAGCGCGGCGGCGTGCAGGCCTCCGGTGCGCTCGAAGACGGCTTGTTCGGCGCGGAGACGCTCGGGCATTTGGGTCAGCACTTCTGGGGATACGCGGAAGTCCAGGTTGGGTGCGATTAGGTTGCGGTTGCGGATGGCTTCAATGGTGGCCTTGCCGCAGATGCCGCAGCTTGATGCGGCGAAGAAGTTGCGCTGCATGGTTTCAGAGTTGAACTCTGCGCCTTTTAATTCCACGTCTACGCGGTTGCTTTTTACGGTGCCTTCGGGGACGGTGAGGCGCATGGAGGCGATCTGGTCGCGCTCTTCGATGATGCCTTCGGTGAGCAGGAAGCCGGCGGCCAGCTCGAGGTCGTTGCCGGGGGTGCGCATGGTTACGGTGAGCGGGGTGCCGTTGAGGCGGATTTCAAGGGGCTCCTCGGCTGCGAGCGCGTCCTGAACGTGCCGCGCTACTCCGTCGTTCCACTCTGTTACCTGGGTCAGCTCCAGGCTGCGTGCCGCTGATTGCATCCCTGTCCTCTCGCAGTCTTTAGTTCAATTGGTGCGGCTGGTTGTGTCAATTCTCGGGCTGGTTGATGTTACCCTCTGGCTTGGTTTGCATCGAATCAGCGAGAGGGAAGCGAAGATGAAACTGCGCATTAAAGCGGATTCGTTGCGGCTGCGGGTGGGGCCGTCCGAGGTGGAGAGGCTGCTGCAGGCAGGGCGCGTGGAGGAGACGATTCACTTTGCTCCGCAGGAGGGAGCCCGGCTGACTTATGCGCTGGAAAGCTCGGCGGATGCGGCGTCGATTTCTCTGCGTTATGCGGCGCAGGAGGTGGTGGTTATGGTTCCGGCGAGTGTTGCGCGGAGCTGGGCGGATGGGGCGGAGGTTGGCATTTATGGGAAGTCGCCGATTTCCGGAGGCGAGTTGGAGATTGTTGTCGAGAAGGATTGGGGGTGCCTCGATAAGAGCGATGCTGAGAACGAGGACACCTTTCCGAATCCTAAGAAGGGCGCTGTTTGCTAGGCGCGTTATTGCGGGGACTTGCTTAATTCTGGCTGCGGGGTGGGGGAGGGCAGCTTTTGTGCGGCGATGCGGGTTGCCGGTTTTGCTTGCTCGACTGGCGGAAGCCACGGGGGGAGGGCTGTAAGCGCTACGGTGTTCCACTGGCGGAAGATGCTGCGGGTAATCAAGGCGAGGTCGGAGAGGAATGTTGCCTGTTCCATGTAGTCCATGTCCAGGCGCTGCTTGAATGGTTTGACGACGGCGCTGTAATAGGCTTCCAGCTCTGCGTTGGGGACTTGAGCCATGGCGTGCTCTTCCTGCGCGAAGACCATGGTGGCGAATCCTGTCAGGCCGGGGCGGCATTCGAGCAGGGCGGCTTGATAGCAGGGGAGTTTGGGGCGCGGGCCTACGAGACTCATTTCGCCGCGCAGAATGTTGAAGAGCTGGGGAAGTTCGTCGAGCTTCCAGCGCCGCAAGAAGGGGCCGATCGGGGTAAAACTCTGATTTCTGGTTGTGGTCAGTCCCGTTCGCGGCGTTTCGGCGAACTGTTGCGGCATGGTGCGGAATTTGAGCACGGTGAAGATGCGTCCGTGCTGGCCCATTCTCTGCTGGCAGAAAAGCACCGGGCCGGGCGAGGTTATACGCACCGCCAAGGCGACCAGTAGTGAGAGCGGCAGAGCTATGGGCAGTGACGCGAGTACGCATAGCGCGTCAAAGACGCGTTTTGCTACCGAGCGCGACCATGCACTTAACCGCGAACTCTGCGCTTCCGCGTCCTGTTTTGAGGACACGGCTTTCCCGGAGCGCGTTTGAGACGCACTCCAATCAGGCGCAAGAGCGGCATGCAGACCGGAAAAATCCGATCGAGCACCCATCGTCCCTCCAAGGCAAGGAATGACAGCAACCCAGGGAAACCCCTATTCCGCGTGGCAGGTCAAGTGAAACTGTTTTTCGCCTGCACTGCGGAATTCCCTTTGAACGAACCGCAATTCTGTCTGACTTTCAGTCAGTTCTATGATTTTGGTAATCAGATAATACCCCGGTTACGGTTACCTTAGTGCACGGAATTATAAATTTTTAATTACCTTCCCGTTTTGGGATTATGGGGGGAGCAAAAAGGGCTGATGGGGGTGTGGGGAGAGGAAAGACTGGGAGAGCAGTGCCTAGTGAATCGTTTGCGGCCAGTTCGGGTTGAAAAACATCCCTCGGGAGCTGAAGCCCGGACGCATTTTCAGGCATTTACGGTACGGCTGAAATTGTGCCCTTTCAAAACTGCCTTTGTAGGGGAGGGTGGGATAACGTCCGTATCTGCGAGGGCGTCTTGTTCGCGTATCCTTGCTCTTTCCCCTTCATTTGATTTCGCATCAGGGGATAAACTCATGGATGGCGAAACATGGCGAATGTACATTCTTTAGCGCGTGCGGTTGCAGGTTCAGGGGTAGAGGCTGGTTCTCTGCCGGGGGAAGTGGCCATTGACGGGATGATGGCGGAAGAGCGGCGGACGCAGATTGTGCAGATGGTTCGCAGCGCAGGCCGCGTGAAGGTGAATGAGCTGGCGGCGCACTTTAATACTTCTGCCGTGACGATTCGCAACGACCTGAATGATCTGCATCAGCGTGGGCTGGTGCTACGGTCGCATGGCGGCGCGGTGCTGCCGGATGCGATTCATCGCGAGTCTCCGGTGGATGAGCGGCTGAAGGCGCACGCGGCGGAGAAGCGGCGCATTGGCGCGCTGGCGGCAACGCTTATCAATGACGGCGAGACGATTATTCTCGACTCGGGCACGACGACGCTGGAGATTGCGCGGCAGATTAAGGCCAAGCAGGGGCTGCAGATTATTACGAATGGCGTGAATATTGCAGCGGAGCTTTTGGATGCGCCAGATGTGCAGCTTTTTATTGTGGGCGGTACGGTGCGCGGGGAGTCGGCGTCGATTACGGGGCGGTTTACAGAGCAGATGCTTGCGGAGTTTTCCGCGGACAAGATGTTTTTGAGCGGCGCGGGATGCGATATCGACTTTGGCGTGAGCGGCGGCAACCTGGAAGAGACGATGGTGAACCGCGCGATGTTGTCGATTTCTCGCGAGATTATTCTTGTGGCGGATGCGAGCAAGTTTTCGCGGCGCAGCATGGCAAGGATTGCGCCGTTCAGCGAGATTGATACGGTAATTAGCGATACGGGGCTGCCGAAAGAGCTGCAGCAACGTTTGCAGGCGATTGGCTGCAATCTTTTGCTGGCTTAGATTAGACCTCTTCCGATGGGATGTCGAAGCTGACAACGGCGCTGCGGAACCAGTTGGTGCGCCATGCTCCGTAGGCGATGCCGAGGAGCATCCACGCTGTGCCGAGAATGAGCGCGATGTGGCTTAAGTGAATCCAGATGAAAGCGCAGATGGCGAAGCCCAGCAGCGGCGAGAGCAGGGTGAGGTTGCGCTTGCCGTGACGGAACTGGTGGAGGAAGGCTGCGCCGTTGACTCCCATGAAGGCGATGAAGGCTCCGAAGTTGAGAGCTTCTGCGCCGACTTCATAGGCGCTTCCGCCGAGACGGGCGGAGAAGAACTCCAATGCGGCGGCACCGGCGAGAGCGAAGAAGCCTACCAACACAATGTTGTTGCGAGGAATGTGGCGCTTGGGGTCGATGGCTGCGAAGAAGCGCGAAGGGATTGCGTTGCCTCGGCCCATTCCGTAAAGCAGGCGGCCTGCGGCGAGCTGCGAACCCATGCCTGAGCCGAGGTTGGCGATGAGCAGCGTGAAGTTGATGACTTGAAAGAGAAGCGCGCCGCCGGCCTGGCGGGATACGAGTGCGAAGGAGCTTTCGACTTGATCGCCAGCGAAGGGCTTGGAGCCCCAGATGAGCTGCGCGGCGTAGACCTCAAGCCCGGAGAGGATGCCGGTGATGAGGCAGACGAGAACGGTGCCGAGCATGATGTTGCGGCGGGGATTTTCTACTTCTTCTGAGAGCGTGGATACAGCGTCAAAACCGATGAAGGTGAGTACGGCCACGGAGGTTCCGGAGAAGACGCTGGCTGCGTGGAAGGTGGCGGGGTCGTAGAACGGGCGGGTGAAGAAGCCGGGGTCGTGATGGGTGCTCCAGACGAAGCGGGTGGCTGCGGCGAGGAAGA
This sequence comes from Occallatibacter sp. FHG110214_02, assembly GCF_059115385.1. NCBI lineage: Bacteria > Pseudomonadati > Acidobacteriota > Terriglobia > Terriglobales > Acidobacteriaceae > Occallatibacter > Occallatibacter sp. FHG110214_02. Next base: position 117,029 of record NZ_JBZYWK010000005.1, read on the forward strand.
GGAAAACGACGATGACCATGGCCGCGCAGAGTGCCTCATTGAGGCGGGCGGAGGTTTTGATACCGCGCAGGTTGAGCCAGGTGAAGAAGGCCGCGAAGAAGAGAATCCATACGTAGAAGGGCAGGCCAGGGAGGATGTTCATGGCGGCCTTGGCGCAGAAGGCGGTGCAGATGAGGGGGTTGAGGAGGTAGTCCATGACCATGCCCCAGCCGACGATGTAGCCGAGGATGGGGTGCATCTCCTGGCCGACGTAGGTATAGGCCGAGCCCGCGCTGGGATAGATGCGCGCCATGCTGCCGTAGCTGATGGCGGTGAAGAGCATGGCGACCATGGCTACGAGAACGGCGGTGACGACATGGCCGTGCGCGGTGTTGCTGATGACTCCGTAAATGCCCATGGGTGCGGTGGGCTGGATAATCACCATGCCAATGAAGACGAGGTTCCAGAGGCCGAGCACGCGGCGCAATGCTGCGCCGTTGCTTGCGGAAGGGGCAGAGTGGGGAGTTGCGGAATGGTCGTTGGTCACAAAAAGCGGCCTTCGTTGTGGGCTTGCTCGTGCGAGCGTCAGGCTTTGCTGGCAATGCTGGACGTAGAGTGAATCGTAACACCCTGCACGACCCTGTTGATGACTCCTTCAGGGCTGGGATTGTCCGGGTTGAGGCCGGAGAGCAAGCTTAGGTGATAGCCGAGTAATTGCGCTGCGGGGATTTCAAAGGGAGTGCGGAGGGTATCGTCTGTGTCTGGCGCTACCGCGGGGATGACGAGATTGAAGAGCGGGGCTACTTCTGCCGGGGCGGCGATGCCGACGAGATAACCGATTTCCTTATTGCGCAGCTCTTGCAGGAGCTCTAGCTCGTAGGCGCGGCGCAGCGGGTCGCTGGATAGCAGACAGAGGATGAGCGTGTCTGGCTTGGCGAAGACCATGGGGCCGTGGCGGAAGCCGAGGTAGCTTTCCGAGATGACGGGGAAGCGGCCTGCGGTCATTTCGAGCAGCTTGAGGGAGGCTTCGTGACGCCAGCCTGCGAGTGGTGATGAGGAAAGAACGACGATGCGATTGACGACATGCTGCGCTGCGGTGTGGGCGAGTTGGTCGATGGAGTTTAGCAGGGATTCGGCGTGGGAGCTGAGGGTGTCTACGGCGGCGAGCGTGGCTTGAGGATGCGCGAGGGTGAGTCCGCCGAGGACAAGGTTGGAGAAGGAGCTGGTCATGACGAGGCTTTTGTCGTCGGTGCGCGGGTCGAGAGGGAAGACGTGATTGACTTCGCTTTGCGCGAGCGCTCCGTTGGCGTTGCAGACGATGGCGAGCTGGAAGAGGTTTGGGTGCAGGGAACGCGCTAGCCGCACGACGGCGAGGCTTTCCGGGCTGTCTCCGGAGCGGGCGAGGGAGATGAGGACGTCGGTTTCGGCTAGCAGGAGTTGGCCGTCAACGAGCAGGTCTGTTGTTGGAATTGCCGTGGCGCGAGGCCAGGCTGAGGCTATGGACTCGGCGGCGTAGGCGGAGGTTCCGGCGCCGGTGAGAACGATGCGTGCCTGCGCTAGCTTTTCCGGGAGCAGGATCTGGGCGGCTTTTGCGGAAACAGCTTTGACGGTTTCAGGCCAAAGGCGGGGCTGCGCGAATATCTCCTGTCTCGTAAATGAGGTGTCTGCCTGGAAGAGGTCTTTCGCGGGCGCTTGGGTGTCCTGTGGCATTTTGTCGTCCTTTCCCTGCTGTATGCTTTCCAGAAAAATCTTGAAAGCATTCAATATCGAAACAAAATGAAAATATATAGGCAAGACTTGCGGTCGTCAATATGTGCATGGGCTTTTGAGTGAGGGTGATGGGCGTGCGGGGTGAGCGGAGATTGTTTTTATTGCTTTTATTTCAGATATTTATTGGGGAGTTTGCTTGTTCTGAGAGCTTAAATGTGGCGAGTTGGCGGCGATAGGGAAAGGGGTAATTCAAATACTTCGTATAGCGATTGTTTTTAACTGTTGACAATTTATTTTTTATTTCGCAATAATACGAAACACAAAAACAAGTTTTCGATGGTTTAGTAGTCTCCTCTCGCAGCAATATGAAGAAACAAAGAGCATTGTTGTAAGCAGCTTCTCCAATTTTCAGGAGGTAAGTGATGTTTCGGAATCGCAGGGAGTTTCGGGGCTGTTGGGGATATCTAAGGCTGGTTACGATGCTGCTGGCGGTTGCCGGCACTGTGGTTTGTCCACTGAATGCGCAGAGGGACGCTGCTTCTCTTGAGGGACGCGTGCAGGATGCGAGCGGGGCGCTGGTGCCGGGGGCGCTGATCCAGGCGGTTGAGACATCGACCAACTTTACTTATAAGACGCAGAGCGATGCTTCGGGTGCATGGGTTATCAGCCCGGTTCGCATTGGTACCTATCGGGTGACGATCACTGCGAAGGGATTCAAAGAAGCGGTAGCGGGGCCGATTACGCTGGATGTGCAACAGAGGCAGCGTGTAGATGTGAGCCTGCAGTTGGGTGACGCGAGCGAGCAGGTGGTTGTGCATGACTCGACGCCGCAGCTTCAGACGGACTCCTCTGAGACTGGGCAGGTAATTGATAGTCAATCCATGGTGGCGTTTCCGCTGAATGGACGCAATCCTGTGCAGTTGGCACAGTTGACGGTTGGCGTGACGACGAGCGAACCGGGTGCGCGTGACTCGGGTGGCTATGGTTTTAGTGCGAGCGGGGCGCGGTCGCTAGACAATAACTTTTTGCTGGATGGTGTGGATAATAACTCGAACCTTCCTGACTTGTTGAATGAAGCTAACTATGTAGTGATGCCTCCGCCGGACGCTCTGCAGGAGTTCAAGATTGAAACTGGCAACTATGATGCGGAGTTTGGCCGCGCTACCGGTGCGATTGTGAATGCGACAACGAAGTCGGGCACGAATCAGTTTCATGGTGTGCTTTATGAGTTTGTGCGCAACCAGGATTTTGATGCGTTGAACTACTTTGATTCGGCGCAGCAGCCGTACCACCAGAACCAGTTTGGCGCTACTCTGGGCGGACGGATTATTCGCGACAAGTTGCTGTTCTTTGTGGACTACCAAGGGCTGAGGACGAGTGAGGCGCAGACTACGACTTCTGTTGTGCCGAGCACGGCGGAACGGCTGGGAGATTTTTCAAGTCAGCTCGATCTCACGTCGCCAACGGGAGTGCTGGACTGCAATGGCAAGCCTACCTATGCGGGTGAGATTTTCGATACGCGCAGTACACAGACGAAGGGAAGCGGTTTCTGTGGTGTTCCGTTTGGCTATGACAATGGAGCGCCTAGTAATGTTGTCCCGTCCGCGAAGTTCGATTCGCTGGGCAAGACGCTGATTGATCTCTTTCCAACTTCGAATGCGAATGGCGTGGGCTACAACTATATTTCCGATCCTGTGACGGCGCAGACGATGAACCAGGGCGATGCTCGTGTGGATCAGGTGCTGACGAAAGCGGACAATGCTTTTTACCGCTTTAGCATGAGCAATAGTCCGGAGACGATTGGGTCGCCGTTTCCCGGCTACGCGGATGGCGGCGGGTTCTTTGATGGCATTCAGCAGATTATTGCGTATGCCGGTGCGGCGAGTGAGGTTCATGTTTTTTCTCATCACAAGATCAATGAGTTTCGCTTTGGATTTAACTGGATCAAGACAAGCCGCTATCAAGCGAACTATGACCAGAATGTTTCTGCGACGATTGGATTTCCCGGCGTGCCGTATCAGCAGGGAGATAGTAACGGCGGGTTGCCGCAACTGACTTTTGATGATGCCTCAAGCATTGGCAGCCCTACATATTTGCCCGCGGTTGAGCGGCAGAAGACAATCCAGTTTTCCAATACGTTTACGTTGATCTCCGGAAGCAACACATGGAAGTTTGGCGGTGAGGTTCGGCCGGAGCACTTCTCGATTTATGAGCCTGCGGAACCGCGCGGCTCTATGAGCTTTGTTCGTCAGTATACGGACAATGCAGGCAGCCCGGGGTCGGGAGGTAACAGTCTTGCGAGTTTGTTGACGGGGCAACCGGGAGGTGGCGGTATCAATAACCTGAACAATATTGAGTACTATCGCCATACATATGCGCTGTTTTTGCAGGATGACTGGCGCGTGCTTCCGAACCTGACGCTCAATATGGGGTTGCGCTATGAGTTTTTCTCACCTGTGTATTCGCAGCATAATGCGCAGGCGAATTTCAATCCCAACACGGGGTACCTGGATATTCCGAAAGGCAGCAATGTGAGCCTGACTCCGACGCTGGCTTCAGTGCTGCCGGTGAATCATAATGCTTCGTCTGCGTTGATTAGCTCGGACTACAAGGACTTTGCGCCGCGTGTTGGCTTGTCGTACAGCGTGACGAAGAAGGATGTGATTCATAGCGCGTTCGGCGTCTTCTTTAATGGAGATGAAGCGGGGCCGTATAGCAATCCGAGCCCGGGGTTTAATCCGCCTTACTTTATCAGTGAGGCTTTCTCTGCGCCTTGCTCGCTGCCTTCGTATTCTGCTGCGGCTGAGGATTGCTCGGTGCCTGGCATCAGCACGCTGGCAAATGGTTTTCCTGCGAATGCGCTTACTGATCCGAATACGCCAACGCTATTTGCGCTGCAGACGAATCTTCGGATGCCTTATGTGTTGCAGTGGCACTTGTCGAACCAGTATCAGTTGACTGACAAGACCATGGTGGAGCTTGCCTATGTCGGCTCCAAGAGCAACCGCGCTTATATCTATCTGAACCTCAATCAAGCAGTTCCTACGGCAGATCCTTCGGCTCCAACTGCGCCGCGGCGACCGTTTCCATATGTGGATACATCGATTGGATATCTGCGGTCTTCAGGGTCGGCAAACTATAACGGACTGCAGGCCTCTGTGCAGCAGCGGGTTAGCCATGGACTTGAGTTCATTGTGAACTACACGTACAGCAAGGCGCTGGGCAATGCGAGCAGCGCGGACCTTGGCTCACAGAATAATGATGGATTTCGCGATAGCCGGTATCCCAACCAGGAATATGGTCCGCTGGACTTTGATGTGCGCAATCGTTTTGTGGCCAGCTATGTGTATGACCTTCCCTTTGGCGCAGGGCAGCCGCTTGCTACGCATGTGCGCGCGCTTGATGCAATTATCGGGCACTGGAACTGGTCCGGCATTGTGACGCTTTCGAGTGGCACGTGGTTCACGGTAACGGATGGCAATGGGGGCTTTGCGAATTCCGATGGGCAGCAGCGGCCGGATGTGGTTCCAGGTGTGAAGGCAAATTCCAAGCCTTGCATTGCGGGGACTTTCTTTAATACGTGCGCGTTTCAGAATCCTGCGCTGGGATCGCTGGGCAATCTAGGGATGAATACGTTGGAGGGGCCGGGGTCTAAGAATGTTGACTTCGCTCTGCTGAAGACGATTTCCTTGGGAGAGCAACGCCGCATTGAATTTCGAGCGGAGGCTTTCAATGTGTTTAATCATCCGAACTTTCAGTTTGCAGCGCCGGGGCCGCAGAATTCTATCAACTCGACAGTTATGGGAACGCAGACCTTTGGGTACTTAACGGGCGCGCTTGCACCACGGCAGCTTCAGCTTGCGTTGAAGCTTTTTTACTGACGGGTTGTGAGAACGGCATGCTGATTTAAGGTGTGCGCTTGAGAGAAATTTCTGCCGGAATACATATCGAGAGTTTGCGGGAGAGAGCATGAGTTCGCATGCAGTTATAGGAGATAGAAGCGAGTGGGGAAGCGGTGAGAGGCCTGATGTGGTGCTTGCGGGAGAGATTAATCCTGATCTCATTTTGTATGGGCTGCCGCAGGAGTTGCCTGAGGAGCGTGAGCTGCTGGCCAGTGGCTGCAAGATGATGCTGGGGAGCTCTTCGGCGATATTTGCGCATAATCTTTCGCTGCTTGGGAGCAGGGTGAGTTTTACTTCGCGTGTTGGCGAAGACATTTTTGGACGAGTGTGTCTTGAAGAGCTTACAAGCGCTGGCGTGGATGTGAGCCGTGTTGTGCATTCGACGACAGGGACAGGAATCACCGTGATTTTGCCGCTGACGCAGAAGCGGAGGATTCTTACCTATCCGGGTGCGATGTTTGAGATGAGCCTTGCTGATCTCGATATTGATTTTCTTGCGCGAGCAAAGCACTTTCATCTTTCGTCGCTGTTTTTGCATCGAGAGCTGGTGAAGGATGTGCCGTGGTTGTTTGCGGAGATGAAGCGGCGCGGCTTGACGACTTCGCTGGATACCAATGATGACCCGGCAGATGAATGGTGCGGCGTGGTGGATGAGATTTTGCCGCATGTGGATGTGCTGCTGTGCACCGAGGAGGAATTGGAGAAGATTGCGAAGGTGAAGAATGCCGAGGAGTTTATTGCGGCACGCGTGCCTGTGCTTGTGGTGAAGCGAGGGGCGCGTGGCGCTTCAGTGTTTTACCAGGGAGAACGCGTGGATGCGCCGGCATTGAAAGTGGATGTGACGGATACGGTTGGTGCGGGCGATACGTTTGACGCGGGTTTTCTGCATCAGTGGCTTGGTGGCGCACCGCTTAAAACATGTTTGCAGTTTGGGAATTTGACTGCGGGATTGTCGGTAACGCGTTCGGGAGGTACGGCTGCATTTCGAGATGAGGAATACCGCAAGAGTTTTTTTATGCGGCATTGGCAAGAAAGTTTATTGGCGCGATAGAAGCATTTTGTTGTGGCTGAAGTATGGCGCGCGTAAAGAAAGAGGAGTGAGTTTCGCATGGCGGGGCAGGTGGATATCAAGAAGGAAACGGTTGCGCTGAAGCCTTCAACGGCTGCGATGTGCCGGTTGTTTGAGGAGAATCGCAGTGGGAAACAGAAGGGTATTTATTCGGTTTGCTCCGCGAATGAGTTGGTGCTGAAGGCTGCGTTTGAGCAGGCGGTGAGGGATGAGAGCCTGCTGCTGATTGAGGCTACGTGTAACCAGGTGAACCAGGAAGGCGGATATACCGGGATGACTCCGGCGCAATTTCGCGAGTATGTTCTTTCTCTTGCGAGAGGCGCTGACTTTGCAGAGGAGAACCTGATTTTGGGAGGCGATCATCTTGGGCCGAATCCGTGGCGATCTGCATCTGTTGATGTGGCGATGGAAAAGGCCGCGAGGATGGTGGAAGCATATGCGCGTGCGGGGTTTGCGAAGATTCATCTGGATGCGAGCATGCGTTGTGCAGATGATCCTGCTGTGTTGGGTGACGATGTGATTGCGGAGCGTGCAGCGCGCTTGTGCCAGGAGGCTGAAGCAGTAGCGAGCGAAACAGGGAACTGGCCGGTGTACATCATTGGTACGGAAGTGCCGACGCCGGGTGGTGCGCAGGGCGAGATGGAGATTGAAGTTACCAGTACGAAGAATGTGCAGAAGACGATTGAAGTGCATCGTGAGGCGTTTGCGAGGCATGGGCTGTCTGCTGTGTGGAATCGCGTGATTGGAGTGGTGGTGCAGCCGGGTGTGGAGTTTGGGGATGAGAGCGTGGCTGACTATGCACCTGAGCATGCTGCAGAACTCTCGCGGTGGATGCTTGGGCAGAATGGAATTGTGTTTGAAGCGCATTCGACTGACTACCAGATTGGTGATGCCCTGGGGCAGCTTGTGCGCGATCACTTTGCCATTTTGAAGGTGGGGCCTGAGCTTACCTTTGCAATGCGTGAGGCGGTCTTTGGGCTGGCGTGTGTGGAAGAAGAGTGGATTGTGGATTCGCAGCGTTCTGGCATGCGCGAGGTGTTGGAACAGGTGATGGTGGCTCATCCTGAAAACTGGAAGGCGTATTACCACGGGGATGCGCATATGCAAAAGATTGCGAGGGCGTACAGCTTGAGCGACAGGGTTCGTTATTACTGGCCGAATGTAGAGGTGGTTCGGGCGCTGGACTCTCTATTGAGCAATCTTGCGCGGCGCCCTGCGCCTTTGCCATTGGTTGCGCAGTATCTACCGTTTGAGGCGGAGGCGATTCGCAGCAAAGAGATTGAGAATGAGCCGAGGGCAATGATTTTTCATCACATTAGGCGGTCGCTAGCACGCTATGCCGGCGCATGCGGTATTGAAGGGGAACCAATGCAGAGTGCGGCAGCGCTGAGGGCTGGTAGAAGAGATGAGCAGCGTTAGCAAGCCGATTGCCGATGATAAATTTGCCAGCATTGTTTCGGCTGTTGCCGATGTGGATTTGCGTTTGAGCGAGTTTAAGCCGCACTCAACGTTGAATACGCGGGCGACCTATGTTGAGAGGCCGCGTTTTGCTGCGATTGACTTCCATAATCATTTGGACTCCATGCGGCCAGAGGATGTGCTTGCGGTGATGGACCAGTGCGGTGTGGAGCGCGTGGTCAACATCACGATGCAGGTGGGAGAGGCGGCTTTGGCGATTATGGACAGGTATCATTCTGCAGCGCCGGAGCGCTTCTCTACGATTGGGTGGATGGACTGGAATGGTGTGGAACGCGGGGACTTTATTCCACTGACGATGGACAGGCTGCATCGGCTGGTGGAGCACGGCGCATGCGGGGTCAAGTTCTGGAAAGACTTTGGGCTGACGGTGCGCGGAGCTGATGATAAGTTGCTGCGCATTGATGATGAGCGCTTTGCGCCTATTTTTGAAGAGTGTGGACAGATGGGGCTTCCGGTGATGTTTCATACTGCTGACCCCACGGCCTTTTTTGAGCCGCTAGATGAGACGAATGAGCGCTACGAGGAGTTGGCGGCGCATCCTGACTGGGGATTTGCGTCGTCTTCTGTGTCAAAGCGGACGTTGCTGGAGCAAAGAAATCATGTGATTGCGCGTCATCCTGCGACGACCTTTGTGGGGGCACATTGCGCGGAAAGCGGCGAGGATTTGATGTATCTGGCAGATCAGCTGGATGCGCTGCCGAATTTTTTTGTGGACATCAGTGCGCGCGTGTCTGAGCTTGGGCGGCAGCCTTATACGTCGCGGGAGTTTTTCCTGAAGTATGCCGACCGCATCGTGTTTGGAACGGACCTGCTGCCAGAGGTTGAGATGTACAGGCTGTACTATCGCTTCTTAGAAACGGCAGATGAGTATTTCGAGTATCCGTCGCATGCGTCACGGCAGGGGCGCTGGAATATCTATGGGCTTTTTCTTCCGGAGGATGTGCTGCGCAAGGTGTATCGTGAGAATGCATTGAAGCTATTAAATCGAGAGGGACGATGAGCGAGTTTGAGGTGGGTCAGTGGAGCAGGCGTAGGTTCATCCAGGTAAGCGCAGGCGCGGCAATTGCGGCAAGCGCTGCGGGGCATGCAGAGGAGCAGGATAAACAGCCGCATCGCTCAATGATTGATGTGGCTTTTGAGAAGCGTGAGCCGCGGATTGCCATTATCGGGACTGGGGGCCGAGGCACGTCTTTGCTGCATAATGTGCTGGCGGCGGATGGTAAGGTTGTGGCGCTGTGCGATGTGGTGCGTTCCAAGGCAGAAGCGGCTGCGGCGTTTGTGGTGAAGCAAGGGCAGAAGCATCCGGAGCTTTATACGGACAATGAGCACGCGTATGAGAAGCTGCTTGACCGCAAGGATATTGACCTTGTGATTATTGCTACTCCGTGGAACTGGCATGCGCCGATGGCGCTTTACGGGATGGAGCATGGGAAAGATGTTGCGATCGAGGTTCCGGGCGTGACGACGATTGAGGATTGCTGGAAGATCGTCAACACGTCAGAGAGAACCGGCAAGCACTGCATCATGCTGGAGAATTGTTGTTACGGATATAGCGAGACGCTGATTTTACGCATGGCTCATGCAGGCATTTTTGGGGATTTGCTCTATGGGGAAGGAGCTTATCTGCATGACCTGCGCGGGGAGTTGTTCTCGAATGCAGGCGAGGGGCTGTGGCGCAGGACGGAGCATACGCTGCGTAATGGGAATTTGTATCCGACGCATGGGCTTGGGCCGGTTGCGAACTATATGGGGATTCAGCGTGGGGATCGGTTTGCTTATTTGGTGTCGATGAGCACGCGTGAGCTTGGGTTTGATGCTTATCGCAAAGAGAAATTAAAGCCGGATGATGTGCGCATGCGCGAGAAGTACGTTGAAGGCGATATGAACACAACGCTCATTAAGACGGCGAACGGATTGACGATTACCGTGAAGCATACGGTTTCTACGCCGCATCCGTATGATCGCATCAACCAGGTGGCGGGCACGAAGGGGATTTTTCAGGATTATCCACCGCGTATCTATATTGATGGGCAGAATGCGGATGAGTCCTGGGAGCCTGTGGAGAGCGGGCCGCAGAATAAGTGGAAGCAGCATGAGTATCCGCTGTGGACGACGGAGGGTGATGCAGCGCGGAAGAACGGCGGGCATGGTGGGATGGACTACATCATGATCTACAGGCTGCTGCAGTGCGTGCGGCAGGGGATTGCGCCGGATATGGATGTGTATGACGCTGCAGCGTGGGCTTCGGTTGCTCCGTTGAGTGAGCAGTCTGTGCGTACGGGCAGTGCTCCTGTTGAGTTTCCGGATTTTACGCGCGGTGCGTGGTCAAAGAGGAGTATTTCGGCGATTGCTACTCTGGCGTAAGAGATAGAAGGCGGGAAAATATAAGCGCTCCCTGTTATGCAGGGAGCGCTTATGTTTTTGGAACCGGACTGCTTTGTGCGGCTAGATCTTGATGAAGATTTTTTTGCGATAGAGCCAGAAGAGCATGAGCCAGTAGACGAGCATGACGGCTATACCCTGCAGAAGTGGCTGGAGGTCGGGGCCTAATACCTGAAATGGCGCGAAGCCGAGATGCGTGTGGAGCGAGCTGATGATGAAGTCTTCACAGAGGTGCGCGATGAGATAGGCGGCCATGGAGTTGAGGCCGACGACGACGAGCGGGAAGGCCCAGCGGCGATAGCCTTTGATGTCAATGAGCCATGCGAAGGCCGAGAGGAAAAGGAAGCAGATGCCGCCGCTGAAGAGTGTCCATGCGGGTGTCCATACGCGCTTGACGATGGGGCAGATGCCGCTGAAGTGCAGGAGAATTGCGAGGGCTGCGAGTGAGACACCGGCTACGAGAAACTTTTTAAGTGGGATGCGTGAAGGGGATTCGCGATACCAGCGACCGGCGAAGAGGCCAAGCAGCATGGTTCCCAGGGTGGGGATGAAGCTGAGTGTCAGGTAGCCTCCGCTGTTGTAGGCGAAGCGGGAGGTGCGCGGGAAGAGGTTGAGGAACCACACGTCAAAGGCGTTGCCGAGGTTGCTGTTCTTGTTCCAGTGCGAGGCAAAACCTGTGAAGTTGTGCGACCATCCGGGCGGCACTCCTACCGCTGCATAGTCAAAGCCGGGGCCGGGGGCGGGGTAGAGCGCCCACGCGAGCCAGTAGGCGAAGAGGATGGAGGCGAAGGCGATCCATTGCCAGCGGGGACGGACGTGATACAGCAGAAAGGCGAAGGTGTAGCCGAGGCCTATCTGGGTCAGTGTGTCTTCAAAGGTGAAGTAGGTGATGGGCTGGCCGATGGAGCGAAGGAAGAAGCCCAGCAGGATGAGGAGCAGCGAGCGCCAGAGCGCGTGTTTGAGCTGATGCGCGAAGCTCTCGCCTTTGCGAGTGCGGGATGCGATGGAGTACGGCATGGCCACGCCGACGAGAAATGTGAATGAGGGCTGGATCATGTCATGCAGGCCCAAGCCGGCCCATTCGACGTGGTTCTGATTGAAGGAGAGTATTCGCCAGAAGAGACTTGCGGGGTAGGCGCGGTGTACGGCGGCAAAGTTCATTACTTCGCCCATCATGAGAAGCATTACGAGGCCGCGATATGCGTCTACGGCTACGTTGCGCGCGGCGGGTTTCTCGACGGATTTCAAGGGGCCAGTCTGAGCTTCGAGTGGGCCTTGCTGTGCCGTGGCTGCAATTGTGCTGGCAGAGCTCATGGGATGACCTCGGATACTGGGATTTCTTACGGTCGTGCAGGCCGGTAGAGGATTCTATTTGCACCAGGCAATGAGTCATATTGAGCAAGGCCTGACTCTATTGCCGGAGTTCTTTCGTTCAATATCGAATGCTTTCCTATTTCTGTGTATTTAGTGTTGGGTTGTCAAGTATAAAATGAAGTGCTTTTGATGACAGCGAAGGAGTTCCTCCCCAAGTTGGTGGAGTTGGCGCAGTTGGGTTCGGGACAAATGTCTGCACCTGTTGTTTCTTTTGTTTTCGGAAAATTTGTCGAGGTTGGTCTGTATGGTACGAGCCCTAGTAGATGCGGCTGCCGATAACTTGCGCGCCAGCGGAGCGGGAAGCGATGCTGCTGGAGCGGAGGAGAATTTCAAATGAGCGCAGGGAGCCGTCGGGGCGCGTGGCTTGCTGCAGAATGGATGCCACGGCTGCGGGGTGGATGAGTGCTTCGGCAGCGGCTTGCGTTCCGGCTATGTCTAGCCCTTGTAGAAGAAGAAGGTGGCCGCTGCCGCCCAGGTTTGGCAGGTACGCAATGATGGCGTAGGTCTCGTGCTCGGGCTGGTTCCAGTGGCTTTCGTAGGAAGGCGCTTCGCCCGGCAGCGGCTTGCTGTTCACAATCGTTGCAGACTGCATGGCTTCGCCGTTCACAATGCGGAAGTTTGCATTGCGTTCCGCAATGGCCGCCCAGGGGTTGCTGCCCATGGAGCCAATGAGGATGGCATTGGAAACCTTCAGGTCGTCGAGCTGCAACCGGCGTGGGAAGCGAAGAATTGTGCGCTCGGGGTTGAAATCAGGGAGGTGTGCGAGCGCGGTAATAATCTGCAGGTCGGTAAAGCTGCTGAACTCCTGAGTACGAAGGTCTTCCGAGCTGAAGGCATCCAGTTGCGGCAGGGGAGCGTCAAGGTAGCTGCCATTGACGTAATCTCCCAGCGGGATGGGGCGATGAAGACGGCCTTCGAGATTGTTGAGGGCTGCATCCGAGGGAACGATGTAGCAGCTTGCGGGTCCGCCAAAGAGAGAAGCCCACAAAGGCTTTACCGAGTCAGCGGGAGACGGCGCGTGGAACAATGTGCCAAGCCAGCTTGCGACCTGTGGAGAAACTACAGCCCACGTAAGAGCCACCAGGGCGACGCTGTAAACGGCAAGAAGCGTCATAAGGCGGGCGTTGGGTGTCCACATCTTTTGCGGGCGGGGAGTTGGAGGGGCAGGTTCCGCCTGTGGCGCTGGTTGTGGCGCTTGTGTTTCTAAAGGATCTTCTGCGGGCAGAGTTTGGGCAAAGGACGCAGGCTCGAAGACAGGGATGTAGCCACCGACAGGAATCTGGATGTGGAATGGCTCGGAACGGCCTTCGGTCTCAAAATATTCCGCAAGGCGGCGGCGAAGATGGCGGGCGTAATTCCGGACAATGTTGTCATCACCGGGGTTGTAACCCTGCGGGCGGCGAAAAACATGCTCGCCTATTTGCTGCTCGGTAATTTCATACGTGTGGTGCAGCAGGCACTTCTCACATATATAGAGAAGAAAGCTGGCCAGAAACTTGGATTTCGCAAAATGTTTGCTGGTTGCAACCCGCTTGGCAAGCAGCCACCGAGGGTCCGTCTCCAAAGAAGGCAACGAACCATCTCCTCCGGCGGAGGTTGGGGCAGCCTCAAGAATGTTGGAGGTTCGGCTCATGGAATCTCGATATATAGCTGACGTATTTAGTAAAAATTATCACCGTGGAAAAGAGTATTACGCTGGGATAAATTCAATCTTTGGGTTTCTAACCGATGTGACAGGAACATAAAAATAATATCGGGGGAAAATTCTCAAGTTAAAGAAAATAATGAAGATACTGGTTGTAATAAAGAGATATTTTAGAAAATTCCACGGTGGAAACCCCTAACAACTCCTCTTGCCGGCTGGAGAAGATTGAGGCACAGGAGAAAAGCTAATCTGGTCAGGCAGGGGCGTGGAGGCTTACGCTTCCGGTGTCTCTGCCGGGCTGGCTAGCTCGACTCAATGGGAGAGGGTTTTGCAAAAACTTATGAAATCGCTTTTGAAGATTCTGCCGCTAATCGGAATGGTGCCTTTGTGTGGGATTGCTCAGCAGGCTGCGGTTGTGCAACAGGACCAGGCGCTGCGGGTAAATCAGATCCAGGTGATTGGCAGCCACAACAGCTACCACACTGGAATTGCGCCGAGTGAGCAGAAGCTGATTGAAAAGCAGAACCCGAAGGCGATGCGGGCGCTGGATTATGCCCATGCTCCGCTGCCGGACCAGTTAAACGGCGGGGTGAGGCAGCTTGAAATTGATGTTTATGCGGACTCCAAGGGCGGGCGCTATGCTCACCCGGCGATTGTAGACAAGGTGAAGGAAGCCGGAATGCCGGCTGATCCAGATTTTGATCCTCAGCATGAGATGGATAAGCCGGGGTTCAAGGTGATGCACGTGATGGATGTGGATCAGCGGAGTTCGTGCCATACCTTTGTGCGCTGCCTAGAGATTGTGCGCGGCTGGTCGCATGAGCATCCGCAGCACCTGCCGGTCTTTCTGCTGATTGAAACCAAGCAGGGGCGTCCGGGAGCGGCGGTGAGCGACCATGGCCCGGAGCCGTTTACCTCGGCGACCTTTGATGCGCTCGATGCTGAGATTCGTTCCGTCTTTCCTCCGGAAGAGTTGATTACACCGGACCAGGTGCGCGGCGGTTACGACACGCTGTTTGAAGCTATCCAGAACAGCGGCAAGAAGGGGGCGAAGGCTGGCGGCTGGCCGACCCTGGCTGAGGTTCGCGGCAAGGTTATCTTTCTGTTGGACCAGAGGCCGATTGAGGCGATGTATACCGAGGGGCATCCTTCGCTGCGCGGGCGGGTGCTGTTTACCAACGCTACGCCGGGCGCTCCTGATGCTGCTTTCACGGAGATGAATAGCGGGAGCAAGGCGGAGATCGACGCGTTGGCGCAACAGGGATACCTGATTCGCACGCGCACGGATGACGGCACTGAAGAGGCGCGGGCCAATGACCATCGCCGTGCGGATGTTGCACTCTCCAGCGGCGCACAAATGCTGAGCACAGATTATCCGGCCTCAGAGCCGGCTAAGTGGACTGGCTTCTTTGTAGGGCTTCCACATGGGTCGATAGCAAGATGCAATCCGGTGACCGCTCCTGCCGGATGCGTAGATGGCTTGTTGGAGAAGCCGTAGAGCAAGGTAAGCAAAACAACACAATCTTTGTTTCGTTAACTCCACGCACGCCCAGGCTGTGACGTTAAGGGGAGTTTTTTGCAAATTTTCCATCTTTGTTCAGTTTCTTACTTAGGAGGCGCATGTGCGCAGTGTATTTCGAGTGACTAGCATGAGATGCTTCAAGGCTCCGGCTTTGAACGTATCTTCCTTGCCCCGTACTCTTGCTGCTTGTAGTCGTGGGCTTGCGGTAACGATGTTCCTGATGATGGTTTTCGCTTTGATGCAGCCAGCAGCTTTGCTGGCGCAGTCGGATAATGCTTCGATTACCGGCACGATTACGGATTCGTCCATTGCTGCGGTTCCTCATGCCACAGTAACGGTTACCAGCGAAGAGACCGGAGCTGTGCATACGACAATCAGCAATGCTTCGGGGTTTTATACCATTGCTGGACTTGTGCCGGGTAAGTACACCGTAACGGTGACCGCGCCGGGTTTTGCTACCGTGCAGCGTACGAATAACAATCTCGATCCGGCACTGCCTGCCACGGTGAACATCAGCCTGAAGGTGGGTGCGAACTCCGAACAGATTGAGGTGCGAGCAAACGAGACTACGCTGCAGGCGGATAGCTCTACGCTGGGACGCGTGATTACGAACAGTCAGGCGCAGGAGCTGCCGTTGAATGGACGCAGCCCTATTTATCTTGCTCTGACCAAGGCTGGTATTACGAGTACCAACAACACGGTGTCGTCGTCGAACTTCAGTACTGGCCTGGGCGGAATCAACATCAACGGTGGCCGTGAGCGCGACAACCTGGTGTCGTATGACGGCGCAGTTGCGGTGCGTGTTCGCGCCAGCGGCGACTCCGTGGGCACGCCGGACCTGGATGCGGTGCAAGAGGTCCAGGTGCTGACGACGAATTATCCGGCTGAGTATGGGCGTTCGATTGGCGGACAGGTTCGCATCATTACCAAGGGCGGCAGCGAACACTTTCACGGCAGCTTGTATGAGTATTTTCAGAACCCTGTGCTGAATGCGAATACGTGGGTTCGCGAGCACAATGGCAATAACTCGAATCCGAATTATCCCTCGGCGTTGAAGACGGATTCGGTGGCTCCGTTTACTTACAATCAGTTTGGCTTTGTGCTGGATGGGCCGCTCTATATTCCGCATCTCTTCCCGAAGGGGAAAGTGTTCTTCCTCTACTCGGAAGCATGGGTGCGCAATCCTTCGCTTTCGACGACGACAAGCGTGGTGCCGAATCCTGCTTTCCGGACAGGTGACTTCAGCTCGTTGATTACGGGGAATCCGGCGACGAATCACTACATCAAAGACCCGCAGTCGGACCAGCCTTGCGATGTATCGACGGGCGGGCCTGGATGCTTTTCTTATGAAGGCAGGGCAAACGTAATTGCGCCGAACCGCTTGAGCACGAACGGCGTGGGCTTGTTGTCCGTTTTTCCGACGCCGACGCCAGGATTCCAGGTTGGAACGGCAAACCTGCTGGAGACGGGTAATTATCCGCGGTCGCAGCGTATCGATAGCGGCAACCTGGACATTGTGCCGACGGATAAGGACTACATTCGCTTCCGCCTGATGCACTTCTGGTACACGGAACTGAATCCCTTTGCGACATCGAGCTATGCCGTGGTGCCGCGTCTTTACAACCGTCCTAATGAAACAGGCTCGCTGGACTGGGTGCATACTTTTAGCCCAAGCATGACGAACGAAGTGCTGTTGACGGCAAGCCATGAGGTTGCGCGCCTGAAAATTGATACTTCGACGGGCACGTATGACCGCACGAAGTATGGCATTAACTATCCGTATCTGTTTCCGAACGGCAAGGATCTGGAAAATAAGATCCCGACGATTGCGTTTGATTCGACGGGTATTACAACGGTGGATGGAAGCACGTATCCGGCACACTCGCAGGGACAGATATTTGACTTTGCGGATACGATTACGCGCGTCCTTGGCAATCACACGATTCGAGCAGGCGGCTTGTATGAGCGGGCTGGCGAAAATGATGACGACCAGATTGCGTATGCAAACTCGACGCCTGGACAGACCAATAATCAGAATGGCAAGTTTGACTTTTCGAGCCTGAATACGCAGGGCACGGGGTATGACATTGCCGACGCGGCGTTGGGTCTCTTCAATACTTACTCCGAGATTGGGCCGCGTAACGAAACACCGAGCCGCGCGAATATGTTCGAGTTCTTTGTGCAGGATTCATGGAAAGTGACGTCAAAACTGCACCTTGAATATGGCGTGCGTTATACCAGCATCCATCCTTTCTACAGCCTTTGGAACAATGCAGGCACGTTTGCTCCGGCGTTCTATGATGCGGCCAATGCAGTGCAGGTGAATCCTACGACAGGCAATCCGATTGCCGGCACGGGTGACTCACTGAACGGCACGGTGTTGTTTGGTAAGGGCTGGACTTCCGATGCGTCCAAGCATGTTGCCATTGCCTCTACCGGGGCATACGACAACCTCTTTCACGACCTGCCGCGTGGTTATATCCATGTGCAGAAGTGGCTCTTTCAGCCGCGCGTGGGCATTGCTTATCAGTTGAACAACAAGACGGTGTTTCGTACTGGCTTTGGGCGTTATACAAGCAGGCAGGGAACTTCCGATAACGTCTTTCTGGGCGGCTTTGCTCCGTTGCAGCAGGTGGTTTCTCTCTCGGCAGGCAGCGTGGATAATCCGGGCGCGAATGCTACTCAAGGTTCTTATCCAACACTCTCTGGTTCGATTGACAGGCAGTCACCGCAGCCTGAAGCGTATATCTGGAATGCGTCCATTGAGCGCGACCTGGGCTTTGATACTGTTGTCGATGTTTCTTATGTGGGCCGCCACGCATTGCATCAGCAGTTCGAGTCTGACATTAACCAGGCGCCTCCGGGCACTGCGCAGAAGTATGGCACCAGCGGCGTGAATGCGCATCGCCCGTACCTTGGATATGCAGCTATTACAGGCGTATATCAAGGGGACACGGCTGTGTACCAGGGTCTACAGATTGACGTGAACCATCGCTTCAGCCATAACCTTGGGTTTGGCGCGGCCTACACTTTTGCTCACTCGGATGACTGCGGTTCGTTCCAGAAGAACCTTCTGCCGGATGCAGATGATCCGAAGGGTTTGTGCGGTCCAGCCGACTATGATCTGCGTCATGTGTTTGTGCAGAACGCTATTTATCACATCCCCTTCCAAAGCCATAACTGGCTGGCGAATGAGGCGCTCAGCGGGTGGCAACTCTCGCAGGCGTATCAGTTCCAGAGTGGCACGGTGTTCAGTGTTGGCACGAGCCAGGACGTTGCGGGTGTGGGTGCGGGCTTTCAGCAGCAACTGCTGCAGGTGGCTCAGGGCGCACACTTGGAGGGAAACCACAAGTTCTCGACTGGTTCTGACGATAACTACTGGTTCAACACCACCCAGAGTGGCACACCAATCTTTACGACTCCGACGCCGGGCACGTTTACTTCGCAGCGCGTGCGCAACTTCCTGACGGGGCCTGCGCAGCCAAGCTTCAACGCGAGTTTACAGAAGCGGTTCCCGACGTTTGAGGACCAATATCTTGCGTTCCGTGTGGATGCTTTCAACTTCCCGAACCATCCTGATCTGGCGAATCCGGATGCAACCTACACCGATTCCACCTTTGGCCGGGTAACCAGCAAGAATGGGCAGCGTTCGTTGCAGCTTAGCTTGCGCTACACGTTCTAAGGTGTTCTGTTCCATTTTGCCGTTGGGGTTTGCGCAAGCAAGCCCCAACGGCAATTTCAAATAGTGATTTTAAAGAGATTGATTGGAAGGATGGAATTGTGATGCGTATAGAGAATCTTTTTTGCCGCATGACTTCTTGCCGCCTTAGTGTGGCTTTTGTTGTAGCGCTTGTTGTGGGGCAGACTGGGTGGGCGCAAAAGACGGACGCGGTAAAAGCCAAGGACTATACGCAGAATGTTGATCCGTTTATTGGCGTGGACTGGGGTGGAAATACTTTTGTTGGATCTGCAGTTCCGTACGGCATGGTGAAGGTTGGGCCGGATATACAGGGGTTTGATGGGCGCCGCTCAGGCTTTGGATATGCGAGCAGCGGCGAGGTTCTTGGCTTTTCGCATTTGCATCTGAGCGGCGCGCAGGGCAAGTACGGCAACGTGATGGTGATGCCTGTAACGGGGCCACTGGAACTGAATGACATTAAAAGCGCGCGGTCTGAGGAAGAGAATCATGTGGGCTACTATGCTGCGAAGCTTGACCGCTACCAGGTGAAGGCTGAGTTGACGAGCAGTCGCCGCGTGGGATTTCACCGCTATATGTTTCTTGCCCCGCAGGAGGCGCATATCACGATTAACCTGGCGCATGCGCTGGGGCTTGGAACGGATTGGCAGGCGCAGAAGTTTTTGGGTGCTGAGGCACACGTGCTCTCGAATCGCGAGGTGCAGGGTGTTACGCGTGTGACGGGAGGATGGAATCGTGGCGGTGAGTACAAGGTTTACTACGACATGGTTCTCGATACGCCTGCTGAGAACGTGCGTACATGGATGGGGACGGAGCTTGCAACGGCGAAGGATGCTGTTGTGGGAGCGAATACACCGGTTGGGGCTTCGTTTGATCTTCATGTGAAGGCGAAGCAGGTGGTGCGCGTGAAGGTGGGCATCTCCTTTATCAGCGCTGACCAGGCGAAGCGCAATGTGCAGGAAGAGATTCTGGGATGGAATTTTGATGCGGTGCGTAATGCGGCGAAGGAGTTGTGGAATCGAGAACTGGCGAAGCTGGAGCTTTCGGGCGAGAGTGTGTCGCAGCGTCGGCAGCTTTATACAGCGATGTATCACATCATGCTGATGCCTACGGATAGAACGGGGGAGAATCCGGACTGGCAATCGAAGGAGCCTTATTACGACGACTACTACTGCATCTGGGATACCTTCCGTACTTCCAATCCCTTGCTGACGTTGATTTCGCCGGATAGAGAGCGGGATATTGTTCGTTCGCTGGTGGATATTTATCGTCATACGGGCTATATGCCAGATGCGCGCAGCGGCAATGATAATGGACGCACGCAAGGTGGTTCGAATGCCAACGTGGTTGTAGCGGATGCCTTTGTGAAAGGGCTGAAGGGCATTGATTATGAGACGACCTTTGCGGCGATGGTGCATGATGCTGAGGTTCCTCCGGCAGATGCGCAGAAGGAAGGCCGCGGCGGTTTGAAGGACTACAACACCAAGGGCTATGTGACATTGGCGGATGAGCGCTCGGGTTCTCGCACGATGGAGTACGCTTACGACGATTTTGCGATTTCTGAAGTGGCGTGCGGTTTGGGTAAAACAAAAGAAGCCGCGCTGTATGGTGGCCGGGCGCACAACTTTAAAAATCTGTGGGACAAGGATATGACGGCGGAAGGCATAAAGGGCTTTCTGCGGCCTCGTAATCCGGATGGTAGCTGGGCTGCACCGTATCTTGTAGTGCGTGGTACGTGGCCGGATTTCTTCTACGAGGGAGATATCTGGACGTACTCGATTTATGCGCCGCAAGATATGCGCCGCTTGATTGAGATGGCTGGCGGCGAGGAAGCATTTGCGCATCGCCTGGACTGGACATTTCTACGCAGGCATTTTGATGTGACCAATGAACCGGGTTTTCTGCTGCCGGTGCTCTACAACTACGCACGTAAGCCGGATCGTTCTGCTGAAGTCGTTCGCATGATTCTTGAAAAGTACTTCATGGATAATCGCGCGGGGATTCCCGGCAATGATGATTCGGGAGCTATGTCGAGCTGGCTGATCTTTTCTACGCTTGGATTGTTTCCGGTGGCGGGGCAGGATGTTTATCTCATCAGTACGCCAAGCATCCCTGATGCTTCGCTATCACTGGACAATGGGAAGAAGCTGCACATTCTTGCGAAGAACTTTGATGGCAACGGTCTGAACCGCTATGTGCAGTCAGCCACATTGAATGGCGTGGACCTGCCAAATGCGTGGTTCCGGCATGGACAGATCAAGGATGGCGCCACATTGGTACTTACGATGGGGCCAGCGCCTTCCAAGTGGGGTACTGTTACACCGCCGCCCTCCATGAGCGATCCGGGGATGGGTATGTGCTACGGCAGCAAATAAGCCGGTGGATGTGGGGAGAAGGCCTCGCGACACCTTCTCTCCGAACGATTGCCGACGAGGATTACGACTGGCAATGCGGCCTGTGCTTCGCTACCGGCAGCCGATGGCACATCCTCTTCGAGTACACATCCGGGCTTTCGCAATTTCGCCGTTATCCTGGCCTGTGCTTGCCCGCGGACAATTTATCAAGAGCTTCCTGTCTGCAACTCTAGCTACAAATGAACTCAGCCGTACTCTTGTAGTTTTGCTATTCAGCCGACTCTCTCGATGTGCTGACGTACTTAGATCCGTGCAATCCGCTCCTTCCAGAAGACTGGCAGCAAGTCCAAGCTGATGATTCGCATTCGCATTTCCCTGTCGCTCGTGGTCTTTAAGCTGTAGCTCCAAATATCGGCAATGCTAATCTTCTCCGGCGCCCTAGAGACAATCTCGATTTCGCTATTTCTCGTTATGTCTCCTTCCTGAAGAACGGATGCATACCACCCAGGACGTCCTTCCCGCATGAACAGCGCTACCATATCAGGCCGATGGAATTTCATTTGCAGCTTATAGCAGGGGCTTCGCGGCTGCAGTACCTGCATGATTGCCGTGCCAATCTGAATTACGTCGCCAACATGCAGATCGGATTCGAGAAGCCCCTTTGACGTAATGTTTTCGCCAAAACTGCCCGGAGGTAGCGAGTCCATGCTTAGCAGCTTTTCCCAATAAGAGTAATGCTCTTCGGGATAAAAGTAGATTGCTTTGTCGAGACCGCCATGAACTCGCAAATCTCCCTGCGCATCGCCATCCAAACCAAGCTGGCGTGTGCGAATACTTCCTGAAACTGGGCTCTTGAAGAATCCGGTAATCACGGATTGTCCTGCAAACTGTACTTCTCGCAAGTTGCCGCTCACATTCACAGACTGCACATTTGCCTTTTTGGATTGGCTCGTCATTCTTACTCCTTACTGGACATACCATGGCATGGTTTTCTTTATGGTGATTGCTGAATCAATGACTAAATGATTGAAATGAGCTGCAGATTCAGAACAGGGAACCTATTAGTGCGAAAGAAAGTTGTCGATTATTGATGCTATTCATCTGCGTTTGTGTCCAGAGCGAAATGACCGGCATTCAGGATGTGTATTTCTGCATTCTTGACATCGCTCTGATAAGCAGCTGCTTCGGCGACTTGGAACGAGGAATCATATTTACCCCATAGCACCAGCAAATGAGGCTGCCGACTGCGGAGCCAAGCCTGCCATGCTGGATACGACGCGACATTGGTTCGGTAATCGTAGAAGAGGTCGCTTTGTATCTGGGCTTCGCCTGGCTGGCTTAGGAATGCAAACTCGTCTGTCCATAGGTCACGGTCATAAGGTAGTGTCCTAATTTGAATTCCACAGATTCAGGCTTCCACAGCGGAAGCCAACGTGCTACGAATCCATTCCGAAACGGTCTGCTCGGCCCGGTTCGCTGCCTCCTGAATCCGTTCCAAGTCCTCAAGGGCAAATCGCACCGGCACAATCTTGGCCTTTGCCTCATGTTTGGCCAGCTTCGGGCGACCGGGCTTCCGTTTCGTTTCTTTAGGCTGTTTGAGCATTACGATACTCCTGAACGATGAAAGTACGCACAGCGGTTTCGGGGGATACTGCGGGAGGAATTTTCAGGATCTTTATGCTGCGCTTAGGGGTCTGCGGGTCATCAGTCGCATGGGTCCAAGCAAAGGCCGTATCCGCCTTGGGGTGGCCGTGCAGGTCAAATATCTCGACGACACCCTCCCAGATAGTCTCTCCGTTGAACTCCTCTTTCACCGGGACGCTCTGGCGGTGCGTGGAATCCACGCCGTGGAGCTCCTGGATAACCTCGCGCAATTCCTCGATGTAATTCATGTCGCCGCCTCCACCAAGTCTCCCACTGACCAGAAACTCGGCGCAATCCCCGCAGCCACAGCAGGGGTGCAGCGAAGCGTATTATGCCGCCGCACCAGGTTGTAATAAGCGAAGTGCAGTCCGACCGCAGCCTCGAAGTTCTCCCGCTTCTTGCTAAAGGCGTGAGTCAGGCGAGTCAACCGCCTCATGTGGAGCCGGGTCGTAGCGTTTAGGCGTTCGACATAGCTGGTCGAAATCAGGTCGTAGTTGGGAGAGCCGGAGATGACAATTTTCTCAACGTCCGTGACTTCGGGAGTGCTGTAACGGTGGTCAACTACTTCGGTGGTCTGTCCGTAGACTTTGACGATTTGCGCGTAATCGGCATCCGCGCCAAAGGCGCTCTCCATCGCCGTGATGTAATGGCGAAGCCCATCCGTGGAGACTTGGACGCGGTTACGCATCCTGTTGGCAACGTCCGCGCAGAACGCATGAGCGGTCGTCGCGTCCCGCTCCCCAACCTTGAACGCCGGAACGAGCTTGGTCTCCGCGTCAATCGCGCAGAAGGTCCAGATGCTCCCAACTTCGGGTCATCGCCGGGGCGCACATGAGCTTCTTTCTTGCCGATGAAGCCCCAGATTTCATCCATCTCAAGCCGGGTGCAGGACAGGTCGCGCATCAGGGTATCAAGTAGCCGGGTGCATCCCCGACTTATGCGGACACCAAGGCGCATGATGGTGTCGCGGTGAATCTCCGTCATGCGCTCAATGGAGCGGATGCTGGAGCCTTCTGCCAGTGCTGCAATCACCGCGATTTGCTTGTTCATGCTGAGTACGTTCGCCATAAAGCATCGCTGCAATAAATGTATTACATAAATATGGTAGAGGTCAAGTATTTTTGTGATACATTTTCGTTATCATGCTGAAAAAATTGATTCTGTTGGCGATAACGCTCTCGCTGGTCTCTTTCAATGGAGATATTAAGGCGCACGAAGCAAAGCAGACTCAGTATTACCAGAAGCCATCCACGCCAGTCGCGTCTGTTCCGAAAAACCAAAAAGATGACGCCAGCAGCCCCCACTCCAAAGGCGAGCCACACATTAATGCCGATGTATGGGTCGTCAAGGCCCCCGAAAAGGATGGATACGACAAAGCCTCCTTTCTGATGAATGAGGTACTTGCTGTTGCTGCAATGATAGGTCTCATATATGAGTTCTGAAACTTGAGTTTTCTGAGTAGCCAAGTGAAAGAAATGAAGCAACAACGCATCGCCACACAGGACACACTCATAGCCATCAATCGGCAAGCTGAGATTATGGAGTCTCAAGCTAGGGATGCTGCGTCTTCCTCTGCCGAAACTTTGGCTGCGCTCAAGCGGCAGGGGGATTGGATGCGTCAGTCTGCAAAGGCCCAACTGCTTTCCGCAAGAGCGGCAATCCTTGGGGCCAAGGTGGCGAGCAAGCAGATTCACGCGCTGAGAAGCAATGCGCGAGCCCGACTGATAGCTCACGTTCCTTCCACCGAACCGCGTACTGGCTTTCCCGTTGAAATAGACGAAGGTATCACCGAAGAATCGCTGGACGTGAGGATTGAAGTCACCAACGAAGGAGGAACCGGGGCCTTCAATGTAAGTGCCACCGGGGATTTCTTGGTTGCTCCCCTCAACGGTAAGAACGTCATATTTGACGGAGCCAAGTTGAGCATTCCCACCATTGTCCGGGCCGGTTCTAAAACAGTAGTCCGAATCGAGCCAGCAGAGGACGGACTTGCATTTATCTCCGCCAAAGATTGGGAAGCGATATGCAACGGTGATCCGGCTCTCCATATATTCGGCGTTATAGCCTATGAGGACGTTTTCGGGATTAGTCACAGTACGCCCTTCCATTTCGCTTGGAAGGTTATTCGATATGGTGACGATGCTGGAGATGCCGAGGCTAAGTGGCTGAATCTCCGCCCAGCAGACGGGAAACCCGATAAAGGCCAGAAAAGCCAGAATCCAAATTAGGACACTACCTCGCTCGGTTGTAAGCACGGAAACATGCCCGAGAAGGAACTGAATCTGCTCTAATTCCCCGCCATTTACATGACAGAGTTTGGCGCAAGTGCGCCGGAGATCGCGTGGTGCGAGATGGTCCATTTGTATCCGCTCAGCGCATCTTCGGACGACATACCAGATCACATTTTCGGATACTCCCTTACCCCAAGCAGTTCCATGGCGGCTCACGGCTCGGAAGACTCGGCCGGCAGTTACGTTTGCCGACTGCCTTCATCGATCGACTGCCTGCTTGCCTCACGCAGGCATAGGAACTGTGCGGACATGACCACCCTTGCCCACCAGATCCACGATGGCCCAATGTCCTTGCCTGATCTGCAAGTCCTCAACTGTAAGTGCAGAGAGCTCGGCACGGCGCAATCCGCAACCGACAAGCACGGAAATCATTGCAACGTCCCGGAGACTGCGCAGATTCGCGCCATCTGCTTTTTCCAGTAGAAATCGAACTTGGTCCCGGGTGAGCCAGTTTCCCGTGTGGGCTCCAAGCTGCTTTACGCCTTTGACGCGGCGAATACCTGCCGCGAGTTCTGGGCTGAGTAAGCCGGAATCTGCCGCCTCGTACGCTAGCCGTCTGACTGCCGCAAGGCGCTGGTTGACGGTTCCTGCTGCCAAGCCCAGAGATTCCAAGTGAAGACGAAATCGCAGGACGACAACCCGATTCAAGGCAAGTCTCGGCTCAGAACAATACCAGGTGATGAACTGCTCCATTGCAAACTTGTAGTTTCTCCTAGAATGAGGAGAACTCAGGCTGTTGAGTACTGCGAATTTTGCGTGATCCAGATCTGGAAGCTTCAGAACGAGCTTGCGGCAAGGTGGCCATCCGTTACCTTTGTGCATATAAGCGGCCTCCACGCCGCTGGCATGCACAAAATAGACCTAATTGGTGGAGTTCTACCTCGAAAAGTATCCAGGCGATTTTGAACGCACCAGCTATCTTTGATGGAACCCCAGGAGATGGCGAGTCGCTCAATAAGAGCTATTGGGGATCTTGCCCAATTCCGCTCATCCTGATTCTGTCGCGGTTCTATTGCTCCCGAGCACTACGGCTCAAGAATATTGAATGGGGAAAGATTTTCCTGAATGGCGGACCGGCGTGAAAGGGATCTGCGAAAAATTTTCCATTTCTTGCCCAATCGATCGGATGCCATAAAGATCTGACCAGCGGTGAGTCCGCCCGCCACGCGGTAATGGCCGACCGCAGCCAATCCCATCGAGGCGATGCAGCCACATTGCTCGCAATCAGGGGCTCCGCCAAACTGGCAGGGGGTGATTTGCGTTCTGAGATCCGCAGAAATAATTTCCGTGGTTCTTGCAAAGATGCATTCGCTCGGGCTCCTCGGAGGAGCCTGCATCTCCCGAATCACTGCCTCCGGTAAGTCAAGCTTGGGGTATCTCATCCGTAAGCCATGCAATTCAGCGATCGTGGACGCCCTTTGCGAAGCCGTCAGGATCTCCGGGTCGGTGGCGCCGCACTGAGGAGTGAAAATGCTGAACCACACTTTGGCAATTTGCGGCCGGCTAGTCCAGAAGCGAAGGAATTCGTCGAGATAGCCGGGACGCTCCGCTATCTGCGATGTGATCGTGCAATGAATGGTAACACTAGCCTCTTCGATGTTCTGAAGGATACGCTCGTAGGTCGCGGGCATGCGTCGCGCGTCATGCTCTGGCTGAAGGCCATCGATCGATACCACGACATTCAGTTTCCTGAATTCCTTCCACGCGCTCGGGATCTTCCTGAAAGCGCTGGTAACGACCTGCGTATGCACACCACGGCTCTCGATCTGCGGTAACAGCGATTCAAGTTCGCGATACCGTACCAGCGGGTCACCACCCACAAGAGAAACATGGAGCGGCCTCCGTTCATCGATCAACTCAAGCACTTTTGCGACAAGTTCTTCGCCTTTGTAGTCGGAGAGCTGACGTAGCTGCGTGACTCCTCCGAGGTGCGCAGCATCGAAGGCATAGCATCCGGGGCACCGCAAAGGGCATTCTTTCGTGATTTCGATTGAAAGCGAAGGCGCACGGCCAGCCAATATCCTGGCCCAGGCGTGAAGGACTTCTGATTTTTTCATGACCTCTCCATATCAGACGTAACGAAGGTTGAGTCGATATCGATGGCTCGCAGACAACTCTGCGATGAACCACCCTACAAAGTTGCCTGGAGAGGGATGGATCAGATTTGAAGGGGAAGACTGAATTTTGCTAAACCCGGACTGGTCCCGCATTCTGAATAGAAGATCGAGGACGGTCCAACGAGCGCAACCCTAGCCACCACCGGGGCACGGGAAAGAAATGAACATTGGTGCCGGGCTGCAAATAACAAATCCATGCTCTGCTTGCAATGCTGAGCCAGTACCAGCACCATGCAGAGAAACGCCAGTAGCATGAGTGTGCTTAATTCATAATCCTGACCACCGTGCAGAAAGTGATCCCAAGTCCAAATGTACTGCGTCAGCGGCGCAGTAACCAGCAGAATGGCGGTTAATATCAACAAAACACGGCCGATCCAAGCAAATGCTCGTCCCGCACATGCGAATACAGTGGGGTTTGGATGGTTCGTGTTGGAAGTGCAATTCAATCGGCCCTCACCTGTTTTGACTCGATGCTCTTTCTTGGGTTTGCGTTTCTTACTCGCTGAACGGCACGCCAAACGATAGCAGCGCGGTATGCTCTGGACGATGCTGTGTTCCTACGATCTTCGGCTGCTTGCCCATGTCTTTCCAAATGCGAAGCGCCGTGGCATTCATATACAGCATCCGCACCTGCTCGCGGCTGTTGCCGCGCAGGCTATAGATGCTGAGCGTGGTCAGCAACCGCGTCTGTTCAGACGCTATCAGATACGGTCCCATACTCACGGATGGAGAATTTTGAATATCCTGCACATCTGCAGCGCTTTGCGCAATTACGGTATAGTTCATAGCTTCTTGTGGACGGTCTGATGCAAGGCGGAGCAAAAGATCGTTCGACGTAGGGTTAGACGGATATTCCATTCAACGCTCTCTCCATTAGATCAATCAGGCTTTTTCCCGGTATAGACGTGCGAAGGCATCAGGCCGGGTTCTCAGTATGGAAGGCAAACCAGTAATACCGCCTCCAGCAGAACATGCAACGAACCGGCCGTAATGCAAACATACTGAGCAGTCTGTCGAAGGGTTGTAACTCGGCTGGTTTGAATTTGACCGAGTTGCAACTGGGACATTCGTGCCTGGTCCAGATCAGATGCGGTAACCACACAGGCCGCTGTCGGCTTGCTGCACGCATTTTCTCCTCCATCCGATGCGCTACAATCGGCGCATGTTTTCTGAATCAGAGTGCAGGTTGAGCCATGCAAGCAGAGCGCGTATGCTGCCCGTTGCCATCGCCATACACGAATCGGCAGCACCGTAATAGAGGCGAATTGTATCTCCATCGGTGCCGATGATCTGCCCGCAGGGGAACACAACGTCCTTGACATCTCCGCTGCGCTCATAAGGAGCTTCCGGCCCAAACATCCAGGAAGCTCCACGTTGCAGGCAAATCTCCGGATTTTCCAGGTCGAAGAGCGCAAGTCCGAGGCGATAAATGCTCCCTGCAGCGGTTTGCCGGACTCCGTGGTAGATTGTCAGCCATCCCTTCGATGTCTCAATCGGCGGTGAGCAGAGCCCGATTTTGTTCGCATCCCACCATCCGCCGCGACGTGCTTCGAGCATGACTTTGTGGTTCCCCCAATGCCGCAGGTCCGGCGAATAGGAGATCCACATGTGCGCGCCCGTAGGCGTTACCGGGCGGTGAATCATGGCCCAATAGCCGTTGATCCTGCGCGGCAGCAAAGCCGCGTCCTTATCTTCGGGTGGCATGATGACACCGAGTCGTTCAAAGGTCCTGAAGTCCCTGGTTAATGCGAGTGATACGCCAGGACCGCCGCGCGCGAACGAAGTATAAGCAATCGCATATTGATCGAGTTCGGGAACGTACGTGATCCGCGGATCTTCGATTCCCCAGATTTCTTCAGGGTATTCGCGCGGATTGGCCATCAGCGTGGGTTCGGAATCGATGCGCCATCCATCGATTCCGTTTGCGGAGCGGGCGGCGCACAGATGTGACAAGCCAGTCCGCTCCTCCACCCTGCAGAGCAAAAGGGTGTCTCCATCGGGTAACTGTACAGCTCCCGCATTGAAGACGCTGTTCATCGGATAAGGCCAGTCTCGCTGGGTGAGGATCGGATTTCCGGCATAGCGAGTAAACAGGGGAAGGTCTGCGCATGGTCCAGGCTTCAGTGAGTCCGGGACAATAGATTCTGACGATACTGCTGAAGAGGCATTCAGGCTCAAAGGGAAACGCTCATTTCCTGATGAAGTTGGTTTGTGTTGGTCACTTTCTCCTCTTGCAATTCGAGGAGGGCCATCAGGAACGAAAGTGTCGACTCCGCTCCCTGGTTTTCATTTACGCGATCAGGATGAAGCCCATCCCTGCACCCGCCCGTTGCAGCATCGTAGAGGGGAATTTGCAAATCATTCTTGCCGAGAAACCAGCGAAAAATCTGCTGCGCGGATTCAAGCCAACGCTGTTCGTGCGTCAGCCTGTAGGTTTCAAGGCAGGCGGAAATGGTGGCACAGGCTTCGACAGGTTGTTGATCGAAGCGGGCCTTTTCTTTGCCCTCGGTAAAGAACCCATTTGAGCCGATAGGCACGAATATCTGTTCGTCGTCTTGATGCTGCGCGGTCAGAAGCCATTCGAGGGATTCGATACCGGTTGCGATCATTTTTCTGTTTTTACTTTTCCATCCAACCAGAATGAGCGCCTGTGGCAACCTGGCGTTTGAATAAGCGAGACTCTTCTCAAACCATTGCCAGGTCCCGGTGCAACTCTGCTCGTAGATAGCTAACAGCCGGTTGGCAAGCGTGTTTCGCGCGCTCTGAACGTCCCTGTCGCCGGGAAACCAATCCAGATAGGCCTGCATCCCGAGAATGCTGAATGCCCATGCGCGCGGACTGGTGAAAGTCAGCGTGGCCGGTAAAGCGGCTTCGAACAGTCTGCCTGCCGCGCCGCGTAATCCGGCATCCTGCGAACGGCCTAGTACGGTTCCTAAACTCCACAGCGCCCTGCCGTGGCTGTCTTCCGAGCCTATGTCTTCCTGCCATCTCCGGTCGTAGCCAAGAAAGTTTCTGAACCGTCCCGAATCCGAATCAAATGCCAGCCAGAGGAAAGCAAGATACCGTCGCGAGAGTTTGAGAGATTCATTCATGTGCGTGAACTCGCCACTCTCGTCCAAAAGCGTAGCCACGATGAGGGCGCGTGCGTTGTCGTCTGTCGTGTAGCCCTCACGCGTGCTCGGCACAGAGAAGATCGCGTGTTGCAACATGCCCGTGTCATCGGTCATGTTCAGCATGTGCGCAATATTTAGTTCAGGAAGATCCATTGGAGCGCTTAACGCAAGTTCATCCGATTGAGCGGGCCTTGGCCGCAGACTGCGCTCGAAGCGCGCGCGCTGGAAAGTCGCCATATATGCACGCGCTGTCTTTGGCCATGTCGTCTCACGAGAATGCAGATACGCTCGCTTACGCATCGCATGACGTTCCGCATCATTCTCCAATAAGCCAAGCACAGCTTTGGCAATGGATTCGGGATCATCAAAGGGGACAATCATGCCTCGTCCATTCGCGAGAAGCTCCCTGGCGTGCCAGTATGGCGTCGAGATAATTGCTTTGCCTGCGCCAAGCGCTATGGCGAGCGTTCCAGAGACGACCTGCGCTTCCTGCCGGTAGGGTGTGACATAGATGTCCGCCGCGCCGACGTGCTCCACCAGTTCCTCGGTGCTCACAAAGCGGTTGTTGAAGATCAACTGCGAGGCAACGCCCAGTTGTTCAGCCAGCGCTGTTAGTTCTTCGCGGTAGCGCTCGCCCTCCCGCCGCCGGATATGGGGATGCGTGACTCCGGAGACGAGGTACACCACATTCGGATGCTTCGCCAATATCGCCGGCAGCGCCCGTATGACGTTCTCGATGCCCTTGTTGGGAGAGAGCAGGCCGAAGGTCAGCAAGACCGACTTTCCTTCCGTGCCGAATCTGTCCTTGAAATAGTTGGGGTCCACAAATGGCATTTCCGGCACTCCATGTGGAATGACATCGATGTTTTCACCGGGAACTGCGTACACATCGCGCAGAAGCTCAGCCGCCAACTCGCTCATGACGACCAGACGATCGGAAAGTCTTGCAATTTCTTCCAGCACGGACCTCTGATCCATATCCGGGTTGCGCAAAACCGTATGCAGCGTAGTAACCAACGGCATTTTCAGTTTGCGAAGCAACGTCAGGATGTGGCTGCCGGCGCTTCCACCGTAGATGCCGTATTCATGTTGCAGACATACCAGATCGTTGCCGTTGAAGTTGAGAAAATCGGCCGCGCGTTCATACGAGGCCAAGTCGTCCTGCTCGATTTCCAAACGCACTTGTTCCGGATAGTCGTAATTTGAGCCGGGATCATTGACGGGAATGGCAAACAGACACTCCGAGCCATATTCTGAGGCGAGTGCTGTGCAGAGGTCGGTGGTAAACGTAGCAATGCCGCACTCACGCGGCAGATAGTTTCCAATAAAAGCAATGCGCGTTGGCAATGGGGCATGTGTGGTCTTTAACTCATTGGGGCGCAGCGCTGTTGAAACACGTTTCCCAGCCGGTTTCGCCGGA
Organism: Occallatibacter sp. FHG110214_02; assembly: GCF_059115385.1. NCBI lineage: Bacteria > Pseudomonadati > Acidobacteriota > Terriglobia > Terriglobales > Acidobacteriaceae > Occallatibacter > Occallatibacter sp. FHG110214_02. Next base: position 148,727 of record NZ_JBZYWK010000005.1, read on the forward strand.
TGCATCATTTCATGGAAAGTCACTTTGTCCTGCTTTCGTTTAAGCCCCGATTGCGTTGACGATCTCTGCAATCTACTGAGAAGTGTCGAGAGAAGGCGCATGGACCAAGTACACCGGGAATCTTCCGGGAAAAGTATCGTGCTGGATTTGGTGGAGATGCACGATCACTGCCGCGATATGGAAGCCGGATACTTTGCGGCCTGAAAAGAATCAAGCTCGGCGGCGTTGAACCGTTTCGCAACCCTTTCAAGCACACCACAAAGCTCGATAAGCCGCGTCTCCCTGCACGTCTTGCGCAGGAAAACGGAATGCGGGTTTACGCCCGTATGTTCTTCGATACTGCTGTTGCCTGCGGACTGATGGAACCAGTTACAGGACCATTCGATGCGAAGACTTTGCCGGAGGACGAATGCTCCGCAAGGAAATCCTCAGCGAAACCCAATGGAACTTTCTTGAGTGCGTCCGGTTCGTTCGCGGAAAGGCCAGCTGCGTCGGATACGGGTTTGTAAAGATGTATCTTGGCGCGATAGTGGGGAGACAAGGGGTTCTTTACATCGCCTTGTTTATGCAGATTCATGGCGGCTCCAGTCGCTCGGTTGCGTGCTTAAAAGGTGCTCGTCTGAAGCGAAGCCTGGAATGCCTGAGGCGAGAAGCAAACGTTACTTACCTGAGCATACGCCCGAATCCGTTTGCGTGCGGACCATTTGTGAAAACTCGCCGCAAAAGAGATTTAAAGCAGAATCCGAGTAACAGCGCTCTCGTCGTAGACGCGCAAAGCGGCTTCTTCTACTGAAAAACCGCTTAACGTAAGTGCCTTGGCGCACATAATCGACCGTTTGCTGATCAGGCAGCGGGTGCAATCAGCAGCACGTCAATCACTGGAGGCGGCGTGATCTCAGGCAGCTTCTCATACACGCGTGTGCCCTTTGCCACTTCGGTGAGCACCCGGTTGACAGTGTCTTCCGTTCGTGTCGAGTTCACGTGCAGTTTTCGGGTTGCCTGCATTGTTGTTGTTGCCAGAAGAAAGCGGTTCTCAATTTTGAGTCCGGCTTCAAACACCAGCTCCGATCGCATAATATGCCTCAATTCCCGGTGGTGGAGCGTTTCTAACAGAAGCCTGACTGGCCTCCGCACACTTGCGGCGTTATCTCGAATTCAGGGCGTTTTATACAAAGTGGCGCGGAGGGTGTCGAGGAAGGCCGAAGGTCGTTAAGGATGGAGATTATGGATTACCTCTTTGTCCAGCATACGCTGCTTGAGCCGCTTGGCCTAATCTAGCCATCAAGCGATGCCCCAGCGACGCGGCGTGGAGTGAAAGAGTAGGTGAAAGGGTTTTATGGCAGAGAATCTGCAACTGACCTGTAGCGACTGTGGACAGGAATTCACGTTTTCAAGCGAGGATCAGGAAGAATGGCGGCGAATCTGGCGCACGGGAACAGCCACTGCAGACGGCTGATGATATACATCTTCCACAAAGCGCGTTCGACCATTGAGGAATAAATGTTCTCCGCGCCAATATTTGTAGTTGACTGGGGTGTACACTTACCACAGATCAAAGAATCCGATCTGGATTTCTTGCTTGTTCCGCTTCTCCGCCTTACTCGCAATCAACTCCAAATTGAGTTCGGTGGTACACCTATTCAAAGGAACAAGTTCAATGGAACAAGGAACAGTGAAGTGGTTTAACGACGCGAAGGGATTCGGTTTTTTGAGCCGTTCCAGCGGCGAGGATGTCTTCGTGCATTTCTCGGCAATCCAGAGCGAGGGCTTCAAGAGCCTGCCGGAAGGTCAGCCTGTAACATTCAATGTTGTAAAGGGCCCTAAAGGCTTTCAGGCTGAAAACGTGCGGATTGCCTGAGAGACAAACAACACATCGAACGGGGCGGTCATCCAGATCGCCCTTTTTCGTTTCAAAGGAGGGTTCATGAGTAAGCCTTCTCCCCGGCATGATAAGTACTTCCTGCGCGAGCTTCATCAGGAGATCGACCTGTACGATCGCAAACTTGCTTACCTCGACAAATTTGTCGAGTTTGCCTCATCCACAGATCGCGAAGAGGCCAAAAGCAGAATGCTGGCGAAGAGAGCACCCCTTGAGAAAACTGCTCTGCAACTCGTGGCATCGGGCGTTGAATACGAGGAGAAAGACCTTCCACGCTCCTTCCGCACGATGAATCTTGTGCATAACCGTGCACGGAAGAATGTCACACTGATAAGACCGGCATAGCATGCCAGCCCTATCCAAGCCGTTCGCAAACGCCGGTTCCCCTGAATGAGCCGAGCTGTGATGAACAAGAGTCTCGCCGATGATGTCCAAGCAGCAATTCTCTCCGTTATGCGATGTGCATCATGTCCCCATGCGTCGCGTGATGCTGGAGGAAGACTCGGAAGATGTTCGCTCCTACCATGCATGTGAGCGGCGAGATTGCACGCGGATTTTCCGTGATTCCAACGGCTACTCGGATCGGACCGAAGGCCAGTTTGATGGTTCGCGTGCTTCGACTCGGACATGTCCCCGATGTGGAGCCATCCTCTATCTAGCGGACGTGGACCACTCACGGAAGGTGGAGACATGGGAGTGCCCGCAGAAAGAGTGCAATTTCTCGGAAGAGTATCCATCCCCTTCTGCGCGATAACCAGACTCGATGCTGATGGGCTTTCAGAAGCTACTGGAATGTTGTGAGATATCTGAGACATCAAGCAAGCACGATACGATGCCATATCGCCGAGCCCGGAAGGTACCCCGGTTATATGAAATCACCGCCTCGGCACAGGATTCATTGTCCACTTCATAATGGCTATCGTTGCGCGTGCGAAATTACTCGGACATGCAAGGCCGTACCTGCCTGCCGAGCTCAGGTCGTTGAGTCTCAACTATCGCCTCCAGTGCGTATCGTTCGTCGAATGAGAGGGTGGCTCAGCAGTCGATCAGTTTACGACCTGGCGACTATGCGCTCGTTAAGTGTAGGTCCTGATGCGTGGGAAGAGCGATCCTCAATCGCCGTGAACACTTGTGTCTGCTGTGGCAGGAACGAAGTTAGCTACACTCAGGTCTGGCAGGCCAAAGGAGCACTCCTGTGAATAGAACTGTTGCAATTTCCCTTCTTATTGTTGCAGCAGCTCTTGAAGCTGGTGGAGATGCTCTCATGCGCATCGGCTTGCATTCCGCGTCCATGTGGAACAAGTTAGGACTTTTTGTTCTGGCAACAATTGTGTTGTTTTCCTATGGTTGGGCCGTAAATGCGCCACCGTGGGACTTTGGAAGGCTTCTCGGATTCTACGTCGTCTTTTTCTTTCTCTTTGCCCAGCTTATCTCATGGCTTGTATTCAAGCAGCCGCCATCAGTCGGTGTGCTGATGGGCGGATGTCTTATTGTCGCTGGCGGAATAATCATTGCTATAGCCAAGGCATAATTTCTGCAAGCACAACAGGTTAGGAAATCCCGTTTAGCGATTTGCAGACATATTGAAAGCGCGCTGCATCCCTTTCAATCTTCACGGAACCGATAGCCGATATAGCTTTCTGTGAGGATGTAGACGGGATGAGTGGGATCGTCTTCGATTTTTTTCCGAAGCTGATTGATAAGCACGCGCAGATACTCCCGCTCATTGCCATACTCTGGCCCCCAGACGGATGCTAACAGGCGATGATGAGGCACAGGCCGCCCGGCGTGAGACATCAAGTATCGAAGCACATCAAACTCTTTCGGGGAAAGATGGATTTCCTGCCCCTGCTTCTCCACTCGATGACGGTCTGTGTCCAGACGGATAGCTCCGATGGAATAGGCCACAGGAGATATGTCTGTTGATGCTTGAGAGCGACGAATGGCGGAACGCAGGCGGGCGGTCAGTTCTCCAATTTGGAACGGCTTTGTCACATAATCATGCGCCCCGGAATCAAGGGCCTCTATCTTGTCTTCTTCTTCCTCTCGAACAGTCAGCATGATGATCGGAATACGGGGATACGTCTGCGAGATTCTTCGGCAGGCTTCCATCCCGCCTATTCCCGGCATGTTGATGTCGAGCAGAATTGCGTCATAATCCACCATGAGAAGGCGAGAAAGAGCTTCTTCTCCGTTACCAGCTTCCCCAATGGCAAATCCGAGTGCCCATAAGGTTTCAAAGAGGCTTTGGCGAATCCCGGAGTCATCTTCAACAATCAGTATCTTGCTTCTGTATTCCATCCTCATCGCCTTCCGCTGGGGAGTGTCAGAAAAAATGTAGTTCCGGCACTGGAGTCGCTGACGACCCACGCGCGCCCATGGTGCGCTTCTACGACATGCTTGACCACGGAAAGCCCGATCCCTGTCCCGGATGCCTTATGTGCAGAACTGGGCGAACGATAGAAGCGTTTAAAGATTTTGTCGCGTTCTTCCAGAGGTATGAACGATCCTTCATTATGCACACTGACAACTGCCTCATCTTTTTCTTCGTAAATATCCAGAGTGATTGAGGCATCGGTTCCGCCGTACTTAGCCGCATTATCGAATAGCTGAAGGAGAGCCATCTTCAAAAGTTGTCGATCTGCCAGCACCGAAATATGCTCTACTGCTGAAGCAAAGATGACAGGGCGCGGCATGAACTGTTCGGCAGATTCTGCAACGCTTTCCCGAACGAGCGCGACGACATTGATATGCTCGCGCTTAACCTTCAGGTTTGCACTATCAATTTTTGCCGTGCGAAGAAGGCGTGTTGTGATGTCGTTCAAATGATGAGCCTGCTGGTCAATCAGTGTGACCAGTTTCTTCTCTGTTCCGCGTAGTGTATTCATCTCCAAAAGACCGGAACTGGAGGTCTGAATGGTCGTCAACGGAGTTTTGAAAGCGTGCGCCAGCGAGTCAAGAACTGTCGCGCGGAGTTGCTCGCTCTGCCGGGCAGCTTCTGCGTTGCTCTCCTGTACAAAGGATCGTGCGCGTTCCATCGCGATTGCAGCAAGGGAGGCTGCGGCATTGATAGACACGGCATCACTGGTATGCCCGTAAAGGAGTAACGCTCCAATGGATCGCGTGCCCGAACGTAGAACACGTCGGGAAATTTCATTCGCTTCATCATCGTCGTTTCGATCTGCGAAAAAACTCGCACGGAGTTGCAGTTCTTCCTGCTTGAAATCAAATTGTCCGGCGGAAGAGAAGTGCAGATCGTAAGCGTTCCATAATCCGACTCCCTTGGCTTGCAATGCCGTTTGGATAAGAGGAGTAAGCTGTTGATCGACGGAATGCTGGAAGTCCAAGAGCAGGATGCTCTGGCTTAACTCATAGAGTCGTTGCAGGCGGGAACGGTGTATATCCGATTCGAGCGCATGTTGATTGACCTGATTTGAGAGACGGCTGACAAGCAACGCGACACTCTCAAAGGTTCCCAGCGCCACCCAGTCATGCGAATCCGCCATATAGAACTGAAAGAGCGGTACGGTGAAGAAATAGTCCAGGCAAGCCACCGACACCAGCGATACCGCACTGGCCTCCAGAAATCCCCACCGTAGCGCAATAGCCGTAATCAGAAAAAGATGAAGCGACGTGGCGGAAGAGAGATTGAAGTGGAATTTATAGGCTGCGCCTGTTGACAGCAATGCTGCTGCAACGCCCACGATAATCCTGAGCGCAATGTGGCGGATTTTCCCATGCAACATAGCCGTGCTCACTACCCTTCGAATTGTAGCGAGAAACCCATTAAAAACCCGTAAGTACAGGGCTTATGCCTGTCTAATACATTTCACGCTTCACTGAGCAAGGCTGGATTTCATGCTGCCCTTGAGGTGATTTCAGTGAAATACGACAGATTGTTTCATCGTTTTTCTTTTATAGCCGTTTCGCACTCAGCACATACCCTGAACGGAAACGGAATGGACGGAACGCTAGAAGCAGCTTCCGAAAATCTAAGGAAGAGTTCTGCACACTGGTTGCGTGTCTGCCTATGGGCAATTCTCCTCGGCGCATCGTTAGGGGCTGTGCCTTCCTACGCGCAATCCACGTTCGGCAGTATTCGAGGAACAGTACAGGATGAATCTGGCGCGGTGATTCCCGGCGCAGTGATTACGGTTCACTCCCTGGATGAAAACTTTGATCGTCAGGTAACAACCAGCGATGCCGGAGAGTTTGCTATTGAGAATCTGAAGGCAGGCCACTATCGGCTGACGATCCACCATGATGGTTTCGCGGATAGCGTTGTCAGTTCCACCGACCTTGAAGCGCGCCAGGATTTGCGTGTGCCGGTAAAAATGACAGTGGCATCTACAGCTACTGTCGTAGAAGTTAGTGCAGCTCAGGAACAGGTCAATACGGAGAACGGAACCATCAGTGACTCCAAAGACAACCAGTTGATGACGCAACTCCCACTCAACAATCGCGCCACAACGACAAGCCCGCTAGGTTCGCTCTCGCTGTCGCCTAATGTGCAGCAGGATAGCTCAGGCAACATTGCGCTCGGCGGAGCAAGTTCTTCGATGGTGAACTTCTCTGTGGATGGCATCTCGACGGCCAATGTCCGGCAGAATGGAGCGTTGCAGGATGCCTACCCCTCGCAGGAAGGCATTGCCGCTGTGAAGGTGACGTCTTTCAACAACAGCGCGGAGTTCTCACAGGTTGGAGACGTCACCTTCACAACCAAGAGCGGAACAAACCAGTACCACGGAAGCCTCTTTGAATATCTGCAAAATGATGCGATGGATGCAAGCCCTTATGGCTTTGATGGCAAGGCTCCAAAGCGGTTCAATACCTTCGGAGGTTCTCTCGGCGGTCCGTTGAGCATTCCGCATCTATATAGCAGCAAAGATAAGACATTCTTTTTTGCCGACTATGAGGGCAATCGCCGTACGACCGCGGCTGCACAGCAGTTCCTGGTTCCAACGGAAGACGAGCGGAACGGCAATCTGAGCGGCTTGCTGGATGCCAGTGGCAATCCTGGGCCGGTGATTGATCCCAGCAAGATCAGTGAAACCGCCAAGGCGCTGCTTGCCTATTATCCGTTGCCAAACGTTTCGGGACAGTCAAACTACAACTACGAGAACTTTCAATCGACTCCGGCGAGCACCAATGGAGCGGACATTCGTATTGACCGCACTATTACGGATAAACAATCCGTCTATGCTCGCTTCAGCCGGAAGAATATCAGCCAGGATGTGGCAAATTCGCTGCTGCCAAATGACACGGATCTCGTACATAACCGCAGCCTGCTTGTTTCCTATACCTATGCCATTACGCCGAAGCTGCTCAATGAATTTCGGTTTGGCTTTACGAATGTGACCACTCAGGTCAACTTTCCGATTGAAGGCGCAAATGCTTTGCAGCAGCTTGATCTGACGGGCGTTAACATCAGCCAGCATCCTACTTCTCATGCCTTTCCGACCTTTAACTTCAGTTCGGGAACGGGCTTTACCGCAATCGGGAGAGATAAGACAGGCACTACACAGTCAAAGACCTTGCAGCTTACCGACAATGTGACATATATATTCGGACGGCATACGGTGAAGGCCGGAATCGATGTGCGCCGAGTGCGCTATTTCGACATTGAAACCTTCCTGCCTTCCGATGACTTTGGGCAGTTTACTTTCCAGCCGAACTTCACCGGGAATGCTTTTGGAGATTTCCTGGAAGGCGCGCCTACGACACTGTTCTTCGCCGTCTCCAGCCCGGACGTGGGTGGAACCGCGTGGCAGTACAGCGCGTTTGCACAGGATGAGGTACAGCTTACCAGCAAGCTGACAATCAACTATGGTCTACGCTGGCAGATTCTCCCCGGCTTCCACGAGGATGGTGGCAATCTCGCAAACTTCGATCAGCGGAACAATTCCATTGTCGTTCCCGATGAGCTTGCATCCTATTTGCAGCAGAATAATCTTGGAGCATCGAACCTTGCCTTTCAGCAGTCCTTCAATGCGTGCGATCTGAGCTATACGGCACTGCCTTGCACAAACTATGTGACGGCGAGCCAGGATCATCTGCCGCAAGGGCTGCGTAATACTTATAAAGGCAACTTCCAGCCCCGCATTTCTCTGGCGTATCGTCCATTCAACGATACGAAGACGGTTGTCCGTGCAGGCTTCGGTATCTTCACGATGACCAACCTCGGACCGCTTTCCTTCAATAACAGCGGTAATCCAACATCGGCTCTTCACACATATTCCAATTCGCTGACAGCAGCGGGAACACCGCTTATTCAGTTTCCGAATACTGCGCCGCCTTCCGTTGGTGTGCAGTATGGTGGTGGCGGCCTGGATCAGGGGGTCGATCCCAACTTCCGCGATCCGCAATCCGAGCAGTGGAACCTCACCGTAGAGCGGCAGCTTGCGAACAACGATACGCTGCGCGTTAGCTACGTTGGCATGCACACCTACAGGCTCAACATTACAGAAGACCTGAACCAGATAGGGGCCAGTACAACTCCCTATCAGGTGACGACGGTCAGCCCCTATGTCGATCCACGCGCGCCGTATCACAACTGGCTGACGCTCTACAGCACATTCAATGCGGGCACTGCCAGCTATCAGGCATTGGAGGTAGATGAGACGCATCGGATGTCCCACGGATTGTACTTTGACGCCAACTACACCTTTGCCAAGAACCTGGCGGATAATCAGGGGGATAATCCGAGTGCCTTTGCCGGAGAGGTCAACTACGGCATACCAATTGCTGACCGTTTCCATATCGCCAATGATTACGGAAATGTTGAAGGCACGCGGCGTCATCGCTTCCTGCTTACGGGCATTTATCAGTTGCCTGCGGGGCAAGGACGTGCGTTTCTAAACAACGGCGGATGGAAGGATATTCTTTTGGGCGGATGGGATTTGAACACGGTCACTCTGCTTGAGACGGGACCGTGGCTGACGCCCAGCATCAGCACCTCCTTCGATCAGTCCAATACCAACGTCGTCAATCGCGGTGCGTTTCTCCGTCCCGATGTAGTCTCGAAAAGCTTCTACAAAGGGCAGTCGAGAACGCAATTTTTCAATCCGGCGGCATTTGCTCCTACTCCGACCGGAGCGGGCCGCTTCGGCAATGCCGGTGTTGGCATCCTGCAAGGCCCAGGTACAGCAGCAGTTTCTCTTGGCCTGGCAAAGAACTTTGCGCTGACGGAGAAGACAAAACTTCGCTTTGAGTCTACGTTTACCAATGTGCTCAATCACACGAACTTTGCTCCACCTGCAACGCAGATCGACAATACTACGACTTTCGGTATTCTGAGTGCCCCTCAGACCGCAGAAAGCGCGGGCAACCGAACCGGACAAGTAGCGTTGCGTATCGACTTCTGAGAACATGCGACATATCACTTTGCAAGAAGCCAGACTTTGGTCTGGCTTCTTTTTGACTCAAGCCACCACTGCCCGTGTGAAGGAATATAGGGTGTGCTCCTCAGAATCTACGATGTGATGGTTGCAGGTGGGAACTGATTCCAAAGCCGTTGAATGATTGTGAGGGCCTGCAACGTCTCGAATTTGCTCGTAGTCCCCTTTGAACGCTGCATCGCAGCTTAGTACCTGATCAGTGCCATCATCTTTAAATCATAGAGAACAGAGGATATCGCTAACCGTCGACTGCACTCCAATATGGCCCAAATCATTCAACTCAGCGCTTCCACTTTCCGGGAATTGTGAGCGGGGTAATTGTTTAGTGAACCTATACCTATCCTCTTAGCCATCCTTTTCTGTTTGACTTCCGCCTTCGTTTGCCTTGACGGTAAACTACACTTTCGCAGGATTGCTTTGCCGCCGATTATCCGCAGTGCGATCCTTGCGACTGATTCCACATAGGCTTGATCTCGATAAACAATGCACTTGCGCATAGTGAGCGTTGCTTCAGCTCAAATGTACGACAAAACAAAAACGCCCGCCCAAAAGATCCGGGCGGGCGTTTGAAACAACAGCAGAGTTAGTGAATCAACACGGGCAGAGCAAGCTGGGCGACGTTGCCTGACGTATCGCTCACTGTGACGTTGAGCGTGGTCGAGAGCGTCACATTCACGCTGGCTGCACCGGAAGCCGATGGCATGAAGGTGCTGTCTCCGCTGTAGCTTGCTGTGATGGTGTGCTTGCCCACGGCTAGGGTCGAGACGCTGAGTTGCGCCTTGCCTCCAGAAACCGTTGCGGAGCCAAGCGGAGTGGACCCGTCATAGAACAGGACAGTACCGCTGGGCGAGAAGGTGTTCGATACCGCACTCACGGTGGACGTGAAAGTGACCGCTGTTCCGTAAGACGCAGTGCCCGAGGAGACGGACAACTGGTTGGTGACCGCCGTCGAAGTCGCTTTGTGCGATGAACTGCCGCAGCCGGTGGTGACGCCCAGCGTGAGCGTCGAGAACACCAGCGCAAGCATGCCGAACATGCCGATGATGCGGCGACGCTGACGCGCACTCCAGAGCAGAAGCAATCCTCCGAGAGCGAGCGTGCCGGCGCCTGGTGCGATTGCCGGCGAAGCAGACTGACGTGCGGCGGCAGCACTGGTTTGCGGATTGTTGGCGGTGACGGTGAGCGTAGAGGTTGCGTCTCCACTGGCATCGAGCACTGGCGCGGTGAACGCGCAGGTGACGCCGGTAGTGCTGAGTCCCTGGCAGGCGAGCAGCAACGATGCCGGATCGATCTTAGTGCCATTGCCAGAGCCCACGGTGATGGTAGCGCTGGCCTGCTTGCTGCCGCTTACGTCGATGTCCAGCGAAGAACTGCTGGAGGCGATGGAGTAGGCGCCGGTGTAATGTACGGCCACCGATGCATTGGCTGCTGCAAGGTAGTTGCCGTCGCCGGCATAACTGACATCGATCACGTTGTTTCCACTTGCGAGTGCTGTTCCAGGCAGCTTCATGGAAGCCTGCGACCAGGAGGCCCCCGAGGAGCTCGTGAGCGGTGTGAGCGTGGTGGTGCCGAGCACAGCCCCGGTGGCGTGATTGGTAAATACCAGTGTGCCGGTCGGATTCAGCGCCGTGCTGTCGGTTCCGATCTGCGCCAGAATGGTTACGCTGTTGGGAGCAACGACACTGGTATTGCTGGCGGAAGCGGCTAGCGAGGTCGCTGCCCTGGTGACAACGAACTCCGTGGGCGTGGATGTGCTGGCGCCGAAGCTGGCATCCCCACCGTAAGAGGCATAGAGGTGATGCGTGCCCGGCACGAGCGAGTTGAACTGTACGTGCGCGGCGCCGGAGTCGAGTGCGCTGGAGACGACGCCGAGCGTGGAGCCGCTGGACTCGGATGACATGAGCGCAACGGTGCCGGAAGGAACCGCCGAGCCGGCCGCTGCCTTGACATTGATCTCGACTGCGGCAACCGAGCCGTACATTTGTGTAGTGGCTGTGGTGAGCGTGTGCGTGGTCACCGAACCGGCATCGGCGGCGGTTGCGCTGCTCCATGCGGCGAGAAGATTGGCTGCGTTCACAGAGCCAAGGCCGGTGGCAGGATCGTATCCGGCGGCGGCGCTGTAACCGGCTGCAATGCCTACCCAGTCATACTGTCCCTGCGCGGTGCAGGTAGTCTGGGTGGTCAGGTCGACGAGAGTTCTGAGTTTGCAAGGCTCGGCGTTCGAGCCCTGGATTACGTCGTGAAACGTGCAATCTTCGCTGCTGTTTCCATCGGCCGACTGGCAGGATGCGGACTGCACCGGATTGGCGAACTGCTTTGCAGCAAGCGCGTAGAGATACTTGTTGAGGTTGCCTTGACGCGCTCCCTGCTGCTGGTTGAGCAAGGCAACGATGCCCGCGAACGCGGGAGCGCCGAAGCTGGTGCCACCGGCGCCAAGCGTAGTGATGACACCCTGATTGTTGACGCAGTCGCCATCGTCGGTGGAGGCATCCGCTTCACAGAAGGCATAGGCGCTGGCCCAGGTTCCGGCACCTGCGAAGAAGGAGACGTCCGGAATGTGCCGCTTGCCCGTGGCTCCAATGCCGGAGATGCTCTGTTGCCAGGCCGGGGCATCGTGCCCGCCTGTGCAGGAGCTTTGATCGGCTCCATCGGACGAGGTGCAGAGGCTGACGCCGCCGCCGCCACCGACCGTATTCAGGAAGGCATACTCGTCATTGCAGATTTCAGCACTGGTGATTTCCGACAGACCAAAGGCCGCGACGTTGGCCAGCACATCGGGACTTGCGCAGCTATCGTTCCATACGCTCTCCGGCACATACGACTTGGCGGATTGCAGCGTAGTGGGATCGTTGGTCTGCGACCAGTATGTTCCTGCCTTGCTCACGTTAATGGGGAAATCCGTACCGCCGATTGCAGTCGAATTCTCCGTCGATGCCATACCGTTGATCTGCTGTCCATAGGCGGCATAGTACTCGTTCTGATCGCAGGCCACCGCACCGCCATCGCCGCTGGCGACGATGACACTGATGCCCTGCGCTGCGGCCTGTGCCCAGAGGTCGTCGAAATACTGGTTACCACTTTCCTGCAGTCCCAGCTCGCAAGAGCCCCAGCTCAGGTTCAGCACCGGGCTCAGGTTGTTGTCGATGGCGTATTCGGCGGCGATGAGAATGCCCTCGTCGGTCGCGGTGGATGCGGCGACGAGCAGGTTGATGTCGGCCTCCGGAGCGGTGGCGCCGGCCCACTCGACGTCAAGCACGGCTTCTCCCTCCGCGCCGCTGAAATAGCTTAACCCCGGATCGTCTCCGATGACGGTGACGTTGAGCTTCGTGGCGGGCAGGCCGAAGGCGGCACGAAAGGCATCGACATCGCTGGTAGCGATGTTGCTCTCGGCCACGATGGCGACGGATTGACCGGCTCCTTTGTAGCCTTGACTCCAAACCGACTTAATGCCGTACATCTGCGCGAAATCCGCGGGGCCGACGAAGACGTAGTAGCTGCCGTTGATCCGCTCGGTGACCTGCGGATTCACCTTGGCCGTGGCCTGGGCTTTGACGGCGGAGGCATCCTGCTTGTGCCAGCGACCGGTCGCATCGCGCTGCGCCCTGATGGGGCTGGTGTGCGTGGGAACAAAACGCGCATTGCCCAGCGTGGCGAGGCCGACGATGGCCGGAGCGAGCGCAGCGGGAACCGATGGCGTGTCAGCATTGGCGATGCGCACCTGGTCGTTCATCAGATAGCGATGCATCTCAGCCTGGAAGGCGTTTTGGAATTGCGCCTCCGTTCCCGAAAAGGTGACGACGGTCCGGCTGCGCGAAACACTATCGATGCTGAAGCCCTGCTGCTGAAGCCATGCAGTGATGGCAGCGATGTCGTCCGAACTGGCACCGAAACGCTGCCCGAACTGTTCCGGCGTGAGCCATTTGTGATAGCTGGCCGAGGCAGGGTTCTGCACCTGCGCCAGGAAGTCCTTCATCGCGGCCTGTTCTGCCGCACCGCGGCGGAGCACAAGCTTCATGCTCTGCAGCGGCTCGGTTGCGGTGAGGCTGCCCTGGTCTTTGCCATAATGGGCTACCAGCGGGGCAGCGCCGGTGAGCATGGTCCGCTGCGCGTTGTTGACGACCTGCGCCGACAACCGGGCGTGCTGAACGGTCTGCGCCTGAGCAACCGGAGCGCAGCAGGACAGTGGAACCAGCAGCGCACTGGCCGCAGCCACGGCGCGTGCCATTGTTCGCATTGCGTGAATCATCTTTACTCCTTCTCCATCCATGGCTCGTCGCGGGGCGACGAGGTTCGAGGCATCGTGCATCGTGATCTGCGGCATAGTACGCGCATCAGTCCACATGGACAGTCACGTTGAAGGCTTTGGCCGCGACGCCGGAAACCGACGGTGTGGCTTTGACAACGATGGTGTAATCGCCGGTATGCGTGGTGCGGACGGGCGAGTCCGATCCGCAACCGCTCAATGCCGTCATGGCTCCGAAGGATGCCGAGAGAGCGAGAGCCAGCATCAACAGGCGAAATGCACGGCGGCGCGCGCCACCAAAGCAGAGCAGCGAGCCCACGAGCGGCATTGCGAACAGCCACGCTGCTGCGACCCGGCTGGAGGCCACCGTTGAGGATGTGGTGCTGACCACCACGGTAACGGTTGCCGATCCGTTCGGAGTGAGCGCCACGCTGTTGGGCGAGAAGAGCACCGACATGCCGGCAGGAAGATCCGACGATGCCAGGCTCAGCGTTCCGCTGAAAGTGGCGTTGGCGGCTACGCTGAACGTGGTAGTGCCGCTTGCGCCACGAGCCAGCGTCAACGCGGCTGTCGGCGCCGAGAGGGTGAAGTCCGGAGCGACAACGGGCGCGGCCGAAACTGTGACCGCAAGGGAGCTGCTACTTTTGGTAGCGCTGAAAGACGTGTCCCCGGAGTAGATGGCGGTGATGGTGTCGGTGCCAACAGGGAGTTCGCTGGCATAGAAGGTTGCCGTGCCTGCCTGCAAGGTGGCTGTGCCCAGTACAGTGCCATTGGCCAGGAAGGTTACTGTGCCGCTGGGCAAGTCGCGATGCGCCACCGAAGGCGTTACAGTGGCGCTCAGATTGACGCCATCGCCATCCACAATCGCCTTGTTGTCGGCGGCCAGCGAGAGCGTGCTGCCGGAGATGTTGCGAATGACCTCAACGCCACCATAGTAGTAGGACCAGCTCATCAGGTCTGTGGTACCGTCGCCATCCAGATCGCCAGAGGCCAGGGTGCTAATGCCAGGTTCCATTCCGAGATTGGTGGCCGTGCCGAAGGTGCCATCACCGGTGCCGAGCAACAGATGCGAACCGGAGTTGTCGCCCGCAGGCGTGTCTGTGGCATAGTCGACGGTATTAATGATGTCGAGCTTGCCGTCGCCGTTGATGTCGACGAGCAATCCCTTGCCCGGGATCATGTCGGCGTCGTAGGTATTGCCGCGGGTGAAGGTGCCGTCGCCATTGTTGAGGTAGAGGATCACGCCGCGATCGGTTGCGCTGACGCTGTATCCGCTCTGTTGGCCTGCGGAGAAGACAGCGAGGTCGGGTTTGCCGTCACCATTGACGTCGCCGACCTGCAGAGTGCGGATGCTGAGGCCGGAGATGAGAGTGATGGCGGCGCCGGTGTTGAACTTGCCGCTGTTGTCGCCGAAGATGACCGAGAGATAGGGGCTAACTGAGCCCGAAGTTCCGTCGTCGGAGATGAGCAAGTCGAGCTTGCCGTCACCATTGAGGTCCGCGAGCGTGATGCCGGCATAGGCATAGGAGTGACCGAAGGGCTGAGTGATGGCCGGCTGGAAGGTGCCGTCGCTGTTGCCGAGGAAGGTGATGACGGCGGCGGTGTCGTAGTATCCGCCGGCGGTGACGGCGACGATATCGGCTACGCCATCGTCGTTGATGTCACCGACGGCAACCGAGGCCAGATTCGATGTGAGCGTGGTGCCATTCATATCGAGGAAGGTGGGCGTGCGAAAGGATCCATCGCCATTCGAAACTGCGACGGCCAGCGTGTAGTTGTAGGTGTAGCTGCTAACCGAGGTGTTGGCATCGAGCACGAGATCCTTGAGGCCATCACGGTTTAGGTCTGCGACCGCCTCGACGTAGCCAAGACCGTATTTGCCATAGACACCATCGAGCGCCTTGACGAAGGTGAAGCCACCCTTGCCGTTGTTGAGCGCGGTGCGATACGGATAGTTGCCGCTGCCATAGGTGTCGAGCGCGAGGATGTCATCGTAGCCGTCGCCGTTGGTGTCGAGCAGGGCTTGGCCGTAGAGGTGACCGGCGTCGTAGCCGAGCAGGCTCTGCGCAGGCAGCGTCGAGCCACCAAAGTAAGTGCCGTCGCCATAGCCGTGGAAGACGTTGAGACGGTTGTAACCTCCGCTCGAGCCGTCGACATAGGCGAGATCAAGGATACCGTCGCCGTCCAGGTCGTCCAGCACCATGTTGAAGCCGGGGGAGTTTTGGCTGTGGCCGGAACTGGAACTGATAGCGGCATAGTAGACGGGCGCTGTGCCGAACTTGCCAGTGCCGAGCCCGGGCAACACTTCGAGCGAGATGCTTTCTTTGGCGACGAAGTCGGGAATGCCATCGCCGTCGATGTCCCGAATAGCCCACGACTGCGGGGAGACTTCGACGGTGGGACTGGCGACGACGACGCTGGGGAAGGTGCCATCACTCTGCCCCAGAGCCGAATAGATGTAGCCATCCATGAAGCTCATGGTCAGGTCGGGGATGCCGTCGCCGTTCAGGTCGGCGAGGCTCATGCCCGAGTTGAAGGTGTTGACGTAGATATTGGCAGTGACAAAATCCTGCTGCGTGTAAGGGGTATCGCCGAAGGTTCCGTCGCCATTGACCGGAAGAGCGAAGACGGTAGAGCCATTGATGCCGTAGGAGTTGAGCGACAGCGCTTCGATATAGAGAGCCGAGCGGCCGGCATTGGTGCCGAGCAGCGCGCCCTGATTCGGGATAACAACGAGCGACTGCTCGAAGGTGTAGTCGGTCTCAATGGGCGTGGCGCTGAAGTCGCCTGTCCCGTTGCCCGCGTAGACGTACACGTCCAGGTCCGTGTTCGAGGTGCTGTAAGAGTACGTGGTACGGAAGATGACCAGATCCGCGACGCCGTCGCCGGTGACATCTCCCAGCATCAGCGCTCCACCGTAATAGGTGGTTGGAATGGAAATGCTCTTCGAGTTAGTGAAGGTTCCGTCGTGGTTGTTGCGGAGGAAGACGATCAGCGAGTCGGTCGTGTCGCGCACGATCAGGTCCGGATAGCCGTCGTTGTCGAAGTCGTCCACCAGAGCGGTGGCGTATCCGGTGTAGTAGGAGCCGGAGGGGAGAAAGTTTGTGGTGACAGGAGCCGCAAAGGTGCCGTCGCCCTTGTTGGCCAGAAAATGAAGCTGCGTCCTGCTGTCGATGGTGACCACGTCCTTGTGCCCGGTGCGGAGAAAATCTGCCGACAGCGTGAGCATGGTGCAGGAGTAGTTCAACGGAGTGGGCGAGGCCTGATACGAGGGTGCGAGTTGAAAGCCGGAGAAGCCACCGCCGGGTATAACTGTGCTGGCCACCGCGGACGAGGGCTCGTACTCGAGAGAGGACGTGGCGGACGCGTTCGGCTTGAGGCGAGAGATGCGATCCTGGCTGGCGAGGCCTGGGTTGGCCGTGCACAAGGTGGTCTGCGAGCCGGGCTTCCAGGTTCCGGCCTCTTGCATGCGGACTTCCTGAGCAATAGAAATGCAGGTTGAGGTACTGCCTACGGCGGAAACCGAGGCGGCCGTGGGCGCAGGTAGCTTGCCGGCGAGCACGCGCAGCGGCGCGGGAGAGGCTGTTCGCCTGCTCTGGGCGGCAGTGGCCATGGGAGCCAGGAGGCCGAGCAGCAGTACCAGCAGCCCTGTGGCCTGCCGCATTGGCGGCAACGCAAATCTCATCATCTTCCTCCAGATAGTCCAGCAACGCAGCCGTACGGCTGATCGGATCAGCGGGACGGTCTGCGGTTGATACACCAACCCGTCGCCTGCCCGAGGACAGCGCGGCCGGTTTTCCATTGAAAAAACGTGCGGGGGATACAGCTTGCCGAAGCGATTAGAACGGACTATAGCGCTGGCCTGGGTTTGTCCCAATTCCGGAACTCTGGTCTTAACCTTCTATTTTTCTGCCGACTTAAGGTATTTAATATCTGATTGATACAGAATTCATTTGACTCAGGCAAGATGCGGCTACTCCCAGACAGAGCGCCAATCATCGTGACCAAGCAGCACTGGAATGCTGAAGTGCATGCGGCGCAGCAGCATTTGATAGCGCGGGTCCTGGCGTAGTGTACTGTAAGCTGGGTCAACACCGATCTGCAGCGCGGCGGCTTCGTGGCGATCGATCTGGCTGCTGAGCGCGGCAATGGCGTTGTCCGGCTGGCCGGCGTAGAGGAACCACTCGGAAGGCACAAAGTCGAGAGAGGCGGCCTGCCACTTTTTGCCGGACTCGATGGCCTTGAGCCGCAGCTCTGCATAGCCCTTGACGCCTTCGCGCTGGAGGACACGCGCTCCTTCCTCCTCGAGAGCCTGGCGATCTTTGTTGCCTTGAAGCACGGCCATGGTACGCCACTCGGCAACGGCCTCGGCATAGGAACCGGAGTACCAGTAATTCCATCCGAGCTGATGATGGGCAATGGCGGCGTTGGGATCCATGGCCACCAGCTGCCGGGCCACCTCTAGACTGCGGCCATCCTGGCCGGCCGAGGAGTAAATAGCGGTGGCCGCCAGATAGGGTGACTTCCAGGAGGGGTCGAGCTCATGCGCCAGATTCACTTCGTCGATGCTTTGATGGAAGCGCCCGAGCGCGCACAGCAGACCAGCCAGCCAGACATGATAGTGGCTGTGCCCGGGATCGAGCGCAATGGCGGTGCGATACTCCTGCTCCGCACGTGCAAAGTCCCAGTCGTGCTGGTAGGCAATATTGCCGAGGACGGCATGGCCCTCGGCCAACTGCGGATCGAGTTGCAGAGCGCGGCTGGCATACTGGCGAGCCTGCTCGTATCCCTGCTGCTGAGGCAGCACGCCGTGCTCGGCCTCGGCAATGAGAGTCGTGGCCAGCCCGGAATAAGCCCGGGCAAAACCAGGATCACGCCGGATTGCCTCGTGAAATTCCTTTTCCGCCTGCGTCCACCGGCCGAGGTCCCACTGTTGCAAATGGGCGCGGGCCCGCTGATAGACGTCATAGGCCTCGGCGTTGCCCGTACTACCGAGCGCAGCGCCTTCGCGTGCGCGAGAGGCATTCAAAGCCAGAAGCAGGTCAGCCTGCACCCGCTCGCGCAGGCCGATCAGGTTCTTGCGCGTTACGTCGTAACGGAATGTGGCCATGTGGCTGGCATCGTTGCCGTGTGCTAGCTCGAGTTGCAGCCGCACGTGGTCCTGATCGAGCGCGAAGGTCCCAAAGATCAGCACGTCTGCATGCAGAAGCAGCATGGCCCCGCGGCCTTCCGCATCGGACGGAGTTACGTGCGAAGCGCTGACCCGCAATTGCGGAACCTGCGCCAGAGCGTCGGTGATGTCGAGACGGAAGCTCTCAGCAAGGGCCTGGGAATCGGCACCGCTGGCCTCAAACGGAGCGATGCCGACGCGCAGGATGTTGGCCTGCTGCTGGCGCGCGGCAGCGGCGTGGCGCGCTGCTGTGTAACGCCACGCTGCGAGACCAGCGGCAACGAGCAGCAACACGCAGAGGACAAGCAGGGCGCCACGATACCGCGTGCCGCGCGGAGCAGCGTGCTCAGCGGCGACAAGCGAGGGCGGCGCAGAATCGGCAGGCTCGGCCGGCAGTTCGTGGACCTGCACGGGCGGCGAGAGTGGCTCTTCTATCTCCTGCTGAAACTCCACTGTGGCCACAAAGCGATAGCCACGCTTTGGAAGTGTCTCTATATAGTTGGGCGAGCGGGAGCTGTCGCGCAAAACCTGGCGCAGATAGCTGATTGTCTTATTGATGGCGTCATCATAGGCGAGGCTGTCGCCGTCCGGCCAAAGCGCCGTGCGCAATTCATCGCGCGTTACTACCTGGCCCGCGTGGTTCAGCAGTGTATCGAGTACCACCGCTGCCTGCGCCGGGCAGCGAACTACCATCCCTCGTCCGTGGAGTTCTCCCGATTTAGGATAAAAGTGATACGGGGGGAAGTTGTAGACTTCCCGCCGGGAAATATCCATCTACAGCGCTCCGCTTCTGCTCGGTATTCTCGGATCATAGCATTTGCAGAACGGACGGCCCGCCGAGGTCCCACTTTGCATGACTCATCATCTAGAGTGCCCGTAATGGAAGGCATGAAGATCGGAGCGCACAGCAGTTGCCCTGACTCCTGTATCGAAGCGACTGCGGTGGAGCGGGCATTTCTCTACTGCTCGATGATCGCGCCGTAGTTCCCTTGGACGTTCACGATGAGATTACCGCTTACGACTTGATACGTAGTGTTCGTGAGTAGATCTGTCACCGACGATCCATTGATCATGCTCAGCTATTACGCTGAGATCGTCAAGGATTCTGTATTGGAAGTATTGTTGAGTACCACTGCGATCCGGTGGTTTGCGTCGCCGGACGATTTCATCTTCGCCAACGAAGTTGGAGGGTTCCTCGATACCGACAATTTTCGGAAGCGAGTGCTTCACAAGCTGGCCCGCAACCTGGGACTGCCGAAGCTGACGTTTCAGGTCATCCGGCGCACGATTGCGACTCTGGCTCAGAAGAAGGGCACCGTCAAGGACGTGCAGGGCGTGATGCGCCACTCACGGACGGCGACAACAACCGATGTCCACATGCAGGAGATTCCCGAGAGCGTGCAGGCGACGGTCAATTCCATCAACCGGGGCTGAGGAAGTTGTCGGAAAAGAATCACCGAAAGACGGTGAAGCCGTTACCGGATGCGGTGGCTCTTGGAGGGAAGGTACTCAAGCGCGACGCTGTGTCGGTGAAGGTGTTTGGAAATTTGACACCAAATGACACCAAGCGGGAAAGGAGGGAGCTTGCAAGTTGTTGATTTATTGGTGGACCTGATCGGGATCGAACCGATGACCTCTTCCATGCCATCGACCCAACCCTAAGCACATCAACAACTTACAAGACCCCGGTGGCTGCCTAAGTCCTTGTAAATACATAATAGCTCGCGAACCAGCGTATCGCAAAGCGTATCGCGTCTTTTAATTGGGATGGTCGACGCTGGCCTTTTCAGGGTGACCTGTCGGACAGCACAAACTGGTTGGATCAGTCAAAGTTGTTGAAACATCATGATCTTGGTGGATTCGATTTTGGTATCAGTTGGGATTGCTTAGGACGATGTCAGCTGGCCGTTGTAGGTTATCGGTACGTCGGTCTCGATTTTGGATTGTGTATCCTAATATAGGCGAGCCGCCTTTCGGCGGCCCACCCGGTTGTGAAAAGGGATGATCCCTATTTCCAGATAAGGATCACGAGTCCTTCGCTGGATCTGATCACCACTACCGTGATTGTTTGTCGTCGGGTCACGGTACCCCCCTTTCTCCGAGGCTGGATTTCACCGATGAGTTAGTGGCTCGTCGGTGAGCCCCCCGGAAACCTTCATGCCTGCTTCGCCTGAGTGATCGGCGTGACCTTCCCCGGTGGCTTGGGCACAATCGGGTCCCGGTTAAATGCATGCAAAAGCTCGTTGATTTCGAATAGGTCCTTCGACGTGACTTTGCCCTCGTCGAGCAGGTGCGCGATGGCAACGGCTGGATCGTGTACGAGGAAGAACTTTTTGCCCGCTGCAGTGACCGTAGAGATGAACTTGTTCTTCTCAAGGCTCTTGATGTGCGGGTTGAGGTTGCGCGGTCCGGCTAAGTCCAGATCGTGGGCGATCTCGTCAATGGTCGGATAGCAGATCATGTACTGACTGCAGCGTGTCTGCAGGTAGACGAGCACGCGGAGTTCGACAGGGCTGAGATACCTCATAGCCTTGCGCATGAGAACCGGCAGGGGAACGAAGCCCTTCTTGCCTTTGTCGAAGATCACTTGAGGGGCGTCTGGAAAATGCTGGTTCCGGAGCCGTAGGTCGCGGGGTTCCTTCGCTTGGCTGGTCTGCGAGGAATTGGTGTTTGCCATGGATCGAAGCCTCCTTACAAACTCAGTGTAGAGGAGCGTCAATATCCCCCCGGCTCTCCCCACACCCCTCTTAGGTCAAGCCCATTCAATACACAGGACAAGCCAGGTCAAACCCAGAGCAATACTGAGCAATACACGATCTCACTCACAACCCATCTGGAATGAGTGTTTACGGGATGGTGCGTGGATAATTTCATCCGCGAGAAGGGGGTGGCTGTTGTCGCCCTCACCACAAGCCAGCCTTCTAAACACCGAAAATAGCAGCGTTCTTTGACTTCCTGAATCCCGCCCCTCGAAGGCTTGTCAGGTAAACTTTTCGAGATGCCAAAACACTTCTCGGTTGATGCCCGCGCGATGTTGACCTGGGGACGCGAGAGCATTAAGGACCATACCACGGCCGTACTCGAATTGGTCAAGAACAGCTATGATGCTGCCGCGACCATTGTCGAAGTGCAGATATGGACGAATCTCTTCGCTGAGGGAGGGCCGCACATTCGTATCGTCGATGATGGTGTGGGTATGTCCGCCACCGACGTCGAAAACAACTGGCTGAGACTCGGGTATAGCGCCAAACGAGAGGATCGATTCACCGCACGTGGGCGCCGCAGAACGGGAGAGAAAGGCGTAGGTCGGATTTCCGCGGATCGTTTAGGGGCAGTTTTGGAACTGCGATCTCAGGCAGCATCCCAAACCTCTGTTGGCCTTAGAGTCAATTGGAATGATTTTGAAGAGCCGGGTCGAGATTTAGAAGGAATTGAGGTTAAGGAACTGTCGGACACGCAATTTCTCGTTCCTAAGCCCTCGATATGGAAACCGGACGAAGAGAAGTTTGGACCGGCCCCTGCGCCAGTTCCGAACGCATTGGATCGTCCGGGAACAGATTTATTAATCCGGGATTTGCGACAAAGCTGGGAGCCGGAAGATGTTCAGGAACTCCGTCGGTTATTGTCCCTGCTTACGTCTCCTTTCGAGAAGGTCAAGGATTTTCAGGTAAGAATCGACAACGATGTCGATACGGCATGCAATGGAGTTGTCCCATCGCCCCTGTGGGAGGCTGCAGCAATCGAAGCTGAGTTTTCCTTAGCGGCAGACGGTGCCGTGACCGGAAGCATTAGCCATAAGATTTTGGACTCGCGACGGCGATCCAAGACTTCCGTTTCAGTGACCTTCGATCAACTCATTCACCCAAAGATTCGTGGAGGAGCACAGGATGCGCCGCTGAAGCTGCTCAAGCGACTTGGTCCGGTATCCGCTCGGCTTCTCTTCTATCCGCAGAGGGCTGAAACCGTTCGAGGGCTCGACCTTGATCTCGGGGATCTAAGAGAATTCCTTAGAAGTAACGCCGGAGTGAGAGTTTATCGTGACGGCATCCGTGTCCCGCCCTACGGCGACCAAGGACGTCCCGAAGGGGATTGGTTGGGCCTTGGTGATCGGAAGGCACGCAATCCAGCAGGTCCGGCTCGGCCTGATTTCCGTGTTTCTCCGTACCAACTTGTAGGAGCTGTCTTCATAGGAAGGGATACGAATCCTGAACTTGTCGACACATCAGGACGCGAAGGGCTCGTTGCTGGCGAAACACTCGGCTTGCTTAAGAGCTTTCTAATCGGATGTCTGACTCGATTAGAGACGCACTACCATAAGATGTTCGTCGCGGCTGGAAAAGGGCCAATAGAGCGCAACCCGAGTCCCAGAGACACTGTCAATGAATTGCGCGTTCAGCTTTCTCAGTTGGCGTCCTCCATCAGGGACGTTGAAGCTACGATACCGACGTTAGCGCCTGAAAAAACAAAGAATGTCATCGAGCAACTGACTTCAACTACAGAAAAGCTCAAACGCGCTGACAAAGCATTTGAAGAGCTAGGCTCGCAGGCTGGAATCAGTAGAACACTGGCGACCATCGGTATAGCTGCAGCAACCTTTGGTCACGAAACGCAACGCGGCCTGGACAGCATGAGAGCAACTCTTGAAGCTGCGAGATTGCTCTTGGCTAATGGAGAAGAGCCCGACGATGTCCTCAGCGAACTGGAGAAGGCTATTGGTGAATCCGAAAGAGTTGCAGCATGGGGAGGCTTTGCACTCGGGAGAGTCAGAAGGAACAAGCGCGTTCGCAGAGTTGTGGATGTTGATCGTCTTGTCAATTCACTTCTCGATGAGATTCTGCCAGCGATGGAGGCCAGCTCAATTACACTTACCCGTGATATTGCGGCGGTGAAAGCCAAAGTGTTTGCTATGGACATCGAGTGTGTCGCCATCAACCTGCTTACAAATGCTTATGACTTTTGTAAGCATTCGTCACGTGAAAGGGGTGTCTTGGTTCGGCTTCAACCTCGAAAACATCAGGACCGCCGAGGGTTCGACCTTGTAGTTGGAGATTCCGGCCCTGGAGTTGCAAAGGCGATCCGCGAGCGCATTTGGGACCCACTATTTACGACGAAGACCGATGACACAGGTAAAGAAATTGGTACAGGTCTGGGATTAGCACTTGTTAACGCTGTAGTGCAAGATGTGGAAGGAACTCGATCCGTAGATACTGATCCCAATCTCAAGGGAGCCAGATTTTCAATCTGGTTCCCAGATGCAGGAGCTTAGATGCCCGCCATTGCCATACTCGATGATCGGAAGAGCGATCGAGAAACGATTGCAAGAGTCGTAAACTCGACGCTCAAAAAGTTGAAAGAGACAGATCACTGGAATGTGGTCTCTGAGGGGCCTCCTCCTAGAGAAAAAGATGTCATTAGTTGGCTGGATGAAAACGATGCGACTGTGCTTCTTTCAGATTGGAAGTTGAATGAGGGAGCAAAGAGTCAGCGAGTCGTTAACTACGAAGCCGATAGCCTGATCAATGAAATTCGCTCCAAACGGAAGACATTCCCTATTTATGTCATAACTGGTTTTGAAACCGAAGCACGTACTCATCTGAAGGACGTTGAGAACGTATTTAGTCGCAAAGAATTTGCAAAGAATGCGGAGACCTATGTACCCCAGATGATTCGCGCTGGTCTTCGCCGCTATGAAGAGCAGCGAGAACTGTTTGCAAATATGGATTCACTTTCTCGGAAAGTTGCCGGCGGAAAATCATCGGCAAAAGAGAAAAAGGAGCTGAAGAGTCTCCAGGGATATTTCCAAGAGGACCTCGGCGCGATGATTAGTCTGGATGGAGTTTTGGCAGAATTTGAGCAGGTTGCCCAAAAAGCAGATCAGCTAAAAAAACGAGTGGAGCGTCGGGTGGCTAAGAAGAGGACGAAATAGCGCGTGCGTTGGCCAAATGTCGTTGGTAAATCTCGGGTTCAGCCTGCTCATGGTGATTGGCACGATTGGAAACAACAGATCGCTGATCATTGCGAGGCGCGTTGTATCTATTGTGCGATCTCAGAAGCGCGATTTGGCGGTATCCGCAATTTTCACATAGAACACTATCGACCCAAGATAAGCTTTCCGCAGTTAGTAAATGACATCAAGAACCTATACTTGGCATGTGCGATCTGCAATGTTCTAAAGTGCGACGACTGGCCAGCCAGTCCACGCCAAGATCATTCAATTGCCGCGTATCCAGATCCATCGATTGCTGATTACAATACCCTCTTCCAAGTATCGGACACTACGTTTGAAGTGGATTCCTCGACCGTTGCAGGGAAATACGTCATACAACGTTTACTACTTAATCGAGGACAACTGACTCTGGAGCGGCGTCTCGCAGCCTTGGTTGCTCGCCTGGCGAGCTTTCAAAGCTGGGTTGATACCTTTTCGGGAGAAATGACAGCCAGTGAATCTCGGGAAACAGTGAGAATTTTTTCTAACATCCTTAGCGTGCACAGAAAAGCATTAACTGATGTTAGACCCTATCAAGATGCAGATACAAAGCGGTCCGTCAGGTCCAAGGCACGGAAGCGACGCTCGAAGTCGTGAGATGTCTGCACCTCATGACCTCGTCGAGGAATGTGTCCGTTCGACTATCTCGGAAAATACGCATAAGTGAACGGCAGGTTTCGATTGTTCCATCCTTCGGTGTAAGGACTATAAGATGATTTTCAACCGCAACTTTGCGAGTTCCTAATACGAGACTTGCAGAAGCCCGATGACGGTCACCTGGCCGTGAAGTTCTACGCACTACAACGAACGGTGGAGCAAAACGCCGTCCCTCAAACTGTCTAGTTTCGCTAATTCTTTTGATTTCACCCCAAAGAGGCGCATTCTTCGGATGCAAGAATGCGAGTCTCGGACCTGCAATAGGGTCCCGATGCGGAACGACTGCGCCTACCCCAACATTGAAATAATCTCCTACGGTCTGTGTTCGCTCCAACACGTCACGAACTGGACTCGTATTGAGGGGCGCACCTCGCTTGGTGAAGTGTTGAATAAATACATCAACATCCGCATGCGCCGAGAATTGTCCTATCGATTGAGGCACTGCTTGATCGACAAATCCACCAACATGCTCCCGCCAATGTCGATAGCTTGTCCCTGTCCGCAGGACCTCCGGCAGCAGAGCGGCGATTCGGGTTCCGGGAGAGGACAACTCCGCCGCGCGTTCCAGAAATAGAGCTGCGGCAGTGACGATGCCCTCCTTCCATAATTTCGTCCCCGATGGAACCCGCCCGTAAGGTGGATTCATGACGATACATGAACTCCTGCTATACGCATCCGAGGCAGAAAGTCCATCGGCAACCTCAAGATTGGTAAGGAACTTGGTTAACTCAGAAAGAGGGCCATCCAATATAGCTCCCCGGCTTACAGCCAGGAGCATGAGTCGAAGTCGGGCTGCCTCGATAAATTCGGGACTGAGATCACATCCGAAAATTCGATTATTCCAAGATTGAAGTGTGGCGGACACTGTTCCTTGAACAGCAAGCCTCCTGGCGACTGGGAGAAGGAGGTCTCCCGCTCCGCAAGCCGGATCAAATGCAGATTCTGTCTCCCAAGATTCAACATCAAGCCCTGCCACTATGCGTTCTGCAGTCTCTGATGGCGTAAAGAATGCACCGAGAACTCGCAGTGAATTCGAGCTTACGAGACTTAGGCATTTTTGCCCTGCAAGTCCATCAAGCAGGGCAGGAATATTCTCGGTTTGCGGCGTAATCAGAGCTTGGCGAAGGTCGCTGACAAACTGCCCATATCTGCGAGTACCAAAGCGTTTGCTCTGTCGTATTGTGCTCCGGTCACTTTCCAAGTCAGACCCCAAAATCAACCAAATTTGATTGTACTTGGGCTACCCATTATCTCATTCACCGGCTAAGGGGAAGGAGTACCTTCCCTGGCTCTAGCCGCCGATAAAGCTGGCGTCTTCCACCACCCATCCCAGCGGGTTCTTTCCTTCCCCGCAACGCCCCTCCCTAAAGCCATGCGGAAGAATTCCTAAATTTCTTCTTTTATCGAGTGCCCCCGCTTCATGCGGCTTTATGGCAGAGCCGGTCGGAACCCGTCAAGGGTGTTCGCTGACGCTCCATAAACGCGCAGAGTGCGCGCGCCCTTGACCGAACCCGCCTCGCCTCTGCCCGCCGCGCAAGACATGAAGCGGGGGCACTCAACAAAAGAAATTTGGTTGAGAGCCACAGGCGAAAAGCCCTCCTTCAAATTCCGCCCCTCAGCGGGCAACACAGGAGAGCGCATCATGTCATATCTCAACACCAACATCGCAGCCACCACCAACAGCAACACCACCGCACCGGCTTGTCCCGGCAGCGGGCAGTTGCCTCGAATGCCCGAAGCGTACCGGGCATAACACTCTGCTGTTTGCCGGAGTCAGTGAGCAGTCGGATGCTTGCTCTGACCCCGATTGCTATGCGGCCAAGCTGGACGCGCATATCAAGAAGGCCGTCGCAGCAAAGCCGAAGCTGGTACAGATCACAACCGGCTACGGCAGACCCACCGAAGGCAGCCCGGTTCTTCCGCGTGGTCAGTACGTCGAAATCCACGAGGAAAAACCAGCCAACAAGTATCAACAGGAATCGCCGGAGTTCAAGACGTGCAAATCCATCACGGAGGCCATCATCACCGAAGGCACAGGCAAAGGCAAGCTGCGCAAAGTCTGTGCCGATCCCAACTGCCCCGTTCACCACGCGAAGAAACAGGCCAGGACGGTTGACCCGAAGTGGAAGGCCGAACAGGAAAAGCAGCGGCGGCAGGAAGCCATTGCCCGCACGACAGGTCATCGTGTCCTGCAGGCCATCGGTGATGCTGTTCCGGTACGGCTGATGAAACGCGAACTGCTGTTTATCGCGCTTCAGATGGTCGCCAACTTGGATATACCGCGTCTCGATATTCTCGCCAAACTCCATCATGTCACCGCGCAGAAGGAGGACGAAACCATTTCCAAAACGGTAACTGCTTTCCTTCGTCGCTCCAGCGAAGGCACGCTTGGCAGAGTGCTGATCGAGATGGCGATTCTGCTGCGCGCCAATTCGCCGCAGAATGGTAACAAGGTGCTGGCCGAGGCCGCCAAAGAGTACAACGTCAGCGTGGACACCATAGCGGCGTCAGTCAGCAAGGAGTTTGCCGAGCGGGATAAGGCAAAGACCGCCGTGAAGCAAAAGCCGCCAGCGAAAAAGAGCGCGAAGCCCACCAAAGCAGCATAGGCATCTTGTTCCGTTCAGGCGTCCGGCACAGGCTGGACGCCTTTTCTTTTGCTTCGCAAAACGTTCCATTCTAATTACACGAACTTCGTAGCTTCCATTCTGAGGACCCAGCCGCCTCGCTCAATGGAATGATCAGTGGTCGCTTTGGTTGGTCGCCCCTTTGGTGTCTTGAGCGCAGAGATCAACTGGCGAATTTCATCTGCCGAAGGAGAATCGCCATCAATTTCACTGAACGTGGCAATGACCTCCTGCTTTAATAAATCGAATACTCCGAGGTGTGCTCCGCGGAGCACATGCTCCAAGTGATCGAAATCGACGACTTCGTAGCCACCGAGTTGAAATCCAGAATGAACCATCACGTCAGTAATTAGATAGGCGGTAATATTTGCCTTCCGCAAAGAGAAGTTGGGATCGTTTTTCTGAATTGCCGCCTCAACCTGCACTTTATTATCCATAACCGTGTCCATTTGGACCGCGGCAGAGAGAAGCGTTTGATCTACCCTCCAATACTCATAGGGAGTATCAGGAATCGATAATACTTTGCTCTGAAAGAAGAAGGCATCGTTATCCCTATATGCGACCAAATCAAGGTCCGTAAGCACCCTGCGATCATTACCACGTATGTCAACATCCTCCAGACACCGAAAGCCAGCTTTTTCGAATAGTGTGCGGATTCGTCGCAGTGGTTTCCTGCCCTTCGCTGCCACACTGTCATTCTTCTCACGGGCGATTATGCTTAATAGATTGCGTTCAAATCTGCTGTTCAGGACATAGCCTGCAGGGACCAATACGCTTTCCTCGCTTAAGCGCAGGAGCGGATGATGAAAGAGATCGACGCCTTGCTTTTGGTCTTTGAACGATGAGAAGTGAGAGATGCCCTTGTCAATGGCTTCCTGAGACAATTCATGTAACCCCACAAAGGTCTCCCTAAGCGCACTGATGCTGATAATTGCAACGGGGTACTCCCCAGTCGCCGAGTGAACAAGTTCTCCCCAGATTCGTGACGTTATCGCGATCCGCACGATATAGCACCAAATGGCGATCAGATCCCGATAGACATGCCGCAATCGTCCAATCTTCACCTCCTGATTGAGATCGATCAGCGCTTCTAGTCGGTCTGAAATATCTTTCTCAAGTCCTTTGGTCGTGGGAAGCAATCGTGTCAGAGCATCGAGTCCGGAAGGCGACTTTATAAAGTCATCTAAAGGAACCGAGAATGCTTCGGGGGAAAGTTTAGGTTTAATATCCTCTGACAGCATACTGAACCGCTGATGCGCACTGCTGCGATTTGTGACATCCAGTTCCATCATCCGCTGCTGATAATTGGCGCTTTGAACGGAAGCACGTGCATCTTGTTTTTGCACTTTTATTTCCGAACCAACCACATTCAGCGGCAATCGGCCGAACGAATAATGGTCCCAAGCCAGCATAATCTCGGTTGTCTCCTGGGCAAGTTGGAGTGCCTGAACGAATGCTGACGGGTTTCCTGTTTGGAAATCGGAAGTGAGAGCACATCTTCTCCTCGCCTCATTAATAACTAATTGCGCGCCGTCAAGCGATCCCCGAAAGAACCAATTCTTTTTCGAGTTTAGTGCGAGGAAGTCTGCCTGGCGAGATGAGGCCAATTGTTCCACCATGCTCTGATTGAACGCCACATTTGTAGCCTCCAGCGTACTAATTAGGATTGCGGACAGGTCAGGAAAGGAAAGATTCCAGATATCGAGAACTGCTGTGGCGTTGACCACGCTATACATCATTGACTGCAACCCGACCGTCACTTTGCAATGACGAATCAATCGGCTGCGTTCCTTTCCGCTCAGCAGCGCTGTCTTTGCCCAAGTTTCAAGGTCTTCGCACAGTCTAGCGGTGGTTTCCAACGATCTAGAACGCGAAAGTAGTTTTTGGGTTCGCAGTAGTTCGAACGCTTGTTGAAAATCCTTGATGAGGAATGTCTTTAATTGACGAAACAAGTCGGCATCCTCTGCATTTCCCATTTGGGATAGCCAAGCCCAACTTTCAGATCGGATAAAGACTGTCATTCTGCTTTCATTCCCCTCTATCAGGTGCAACCGTGGCCGTTTCGCTCGCCGAGGACCGTGAAAAGCGGAATAAGGCATCCACGCTTCCGGTTTGTAGCCCACCGGAATAGCAAAACTGAAAAGAATATTAATTAGGGTAACTCTAGAACCAGCGCGTCCGCTGTGGGTGCCTTTGTGTGTTCGATTTTCCGAAAGGGGAACGGGTCTGGAAAAGGATTCCGTCTCGTGTCTTTGTTTCTCTCCTACCTTCACAAATAAGTCATCGCAACCGGGAGTCACCACTCGCCGGCAAACCACCAAAGGAGACTTCTGTGGAGAGTACCCGTCAGCCGAAGCGCACCCGTATCTTCCGCTGGGCGCGCAGCCGCCCTTTAGCCCGTTACACCGTTCCCCTGTTCCTGTTATCCGCTGTGCCGCTCTACGCACAGGCTGGCAGCGACCCGTGGGATAACGCCGTCAACGTCCTTAAAACCGCCTTTACCGGAACCATTGCGACCGGGCTATCGCTGGTCGCAATCGTCGTCGGAGGACTGATGTTCGCCTATGGCGAAGGCCAGTCCAAGAAGACCCTCGCCGGGATCGTCTTCGGCGTGGGCATGGCGATCGGCGCGGTCAATTTCATGGCCTGGCTTTTCCCAAGCTAGAGAGGAGGTGATCCATGTCTCAGTCAACGGATAGCAGAGTGAGTCCGGTGTTCAAGGCCATGAATCGCCCGTTGACTGTCCTGGGAGCAGAGCGGCGGTTGTTCTTCGTCGCTCTGATCTCAGGAGGCGCGATCTTCTCCCTGTTGCACTCACTACTCGGCGGCATCGGCCTGTTCATCGTGGGCACGATCATCGCCCGCATTGCCACGAAACACGATGTGGAGATTCTACGCGTGTTGTTCAACTCGGCCAAGTTTCGCCGGCGCTACGACCCCATGAAGTGGGAACCCATAGGAATCACGATCGGGAATCGCAATGCTCAGGACTGACCACATTACGAAGGACTGGAAAGAGGCTGGCTCATTCCCGGCGCAGATCAACCTTTTCGGCTTTTGGGACGAGCACGCATTTCTTACCAAGTCCGGCGACCTCGGAGCTATGCTCCGCATTGGCGGCATCGACTACGAAAGCCTCGACCACGCCGGCAGGGATTACGCGGTGAAGCGGCTGGAGGCCGCTCTCCGCTCGCTCGATGACAGATGCCGCCTGTATCAGATTCTCTTCAAGCACAACCGGCCAGCGATCCCGCACGCCGAATATGAAAACCCCCTGATACGCGCAACCGTGGAACAGCGCGCCACGTTTCTCCGCTCCAAAGCCGACCGGCTTTACAGCATCGAGATTTATTGGGTGGTGATGGTGGATGGAAGCTATGCGAAGACAGGCTTTCTCCACGCCCTGGCGCAGCTACCAAAGCAGCCGCGCGCATCACTGCGCGGCTTGCGCGCCCTGTTCTCCAGCAACAAGGAACGCACATTGATTTATGAGCAGGTAGAACGCGACCGGCTGCGGTTGCAGCAGAAGATAAACAGTTTGAGTGGGCAGCTAAACGACCTGATGACGGTCGAGCTGTCAGGGGCGGAAGAGACGTTTCGCATACTGCGCCGTCTTGTGAACTTCCGCCCCTCTAAAATCAAAGATGCGCCGCTCTGCGGCGCGCGTCATCTCGACTGGCAGGTATGCGGCTCGGAGCTTGAGGCCCACCGCGGCTACCTGCGGATGGATGACGACTATCTGCGCGTCCTCACCCTGAAAGAACTGCCAGCCGAGACGCGGCCATTGATATTGAATGGCCTTCTCGATATTGCGGCCAACTTCCACGTTGTCACCGAATGGCATCCCGTCACCAATGAGAAAGCGCGCAAGGAAATCGCAAGCCGACGTCGGCATTACCACAATTCCAAAACGTCGTTTGTCTCGAATCTTCAGGACCGCGAGAACACCGGCAACCAGGACAACCTTGTAGACGACTCCAAAGCCGCAGCCGTCGCGGAGCTCGGCAATGCGCTCACGGCGATGGGCATGGAGGGCAAAAACTTCGGAGAGTTCACGCTGTCCGTTGTGATCTACGACGAGGACAGAGCCAAAGTCGAACATGCCGCCGCCGAGTTTCAAAAGCTATTTACGCAGCATGACGGCCTCTTATACGAAGAACGCTACAACCTACTCAATGCGTTCTTTGCGACGATCCCGGGCAATAAGCAATTCAATCTCCGCAAACAGTGGGCGCTTAACAGCAACTATGCGGACCTGTCGTTTCTGTTCAGTGTCGATAGCGGCTCCCAATGGAACCCGCATCTGGAGCGGGAATATCTTGCCGTTCTCGAATCCGCACATGGGACCCCGTACTACCTCAACATTCACAGCGGCGATGTAGCTCACTCATTGCTGCTCGGCGCGACCGGATCAGGCAAGAGTTTTACGCTGTCGAGCACCCTGCAATCCGCTCAGAAATACGACCCTCTGACCTTTATCTTTGACCTCGGCGGCAGCTACGAGACGCTGACGCGCGCTTTCGGCGGCACCTATTTGAATGTCGGGATGAAAGACCCCGGCTTCAAAATAAAGCCATTCTCCCTGGCCCCTACACATGAGAATCAGAACTTTCTTTACCTGTTTTTCCGCGTGCTCATCGAGGCCGGCGGGCGCTATGAGCTGACACCCGAAGATGAGAAGGCGCTCTTCGCGGCAATCGAGCGGGCCTATATGCTGCCCGCCGAGATACGAACGCTGACAAACTTTGCGTCCATCTTAGGCCCGTTGGGAGAACGGCTGTACCGCTGGACGCAGGCCGGACAGTTCGGACATCTCTTCGATCATTCCGAGGACACGCTGACGTTCTCGCGCTTCCAGACCTTCAATTTCGATGGATGGTCAGACTATCCCGACATTCTGGAGCCGCTGCTGTTTTATGTCCTGCAGCGCGCATCCTCCGAGATCGAGAAACCCGCGAATACTGCCACGTTCAAGATGTTCGTGATTGATGAGGCGTGGATATTTCTCAAGAACCGGACTATCCGCGACTGGATTACCAGGGCAGAGAAAACCTGGCGTAAGAAAAACGCCGCGATGATTCTCGCTACGCAGTCGGTCGTGGAGCTTGCAGCCTCCGATATGCTGCATGTCGTCAATGAGTCCTGCCCCACCAAAATCTTTTTGTCGAATCCGAACATTGACCGTCGGCTGTACGCCGAAATCTTCCAGTTGAACGATACGCAGCTTGAGCTTCTGGAATCGCTCGTGCCCAAGCGCGAGTTGTTGCTCATCCAGCCGCGCGGCACGAAAAAGCTGGTCCTCGAAGTCGATGCGCTGACCTATTGGATCGCCACCAACAACGCCCGCGACAACATCCGCAAACAGGATTACTTTGCCCGCTTCGGGCCGGAAGATGGTTTGCTCCGGCTCGCTCACGATTACCCCAACCCATAAGGAGAATCATGCGCCCTGCACCCATCATTCCGCTCTTGCTCGGCCTGGCCGCGACCGTGGCCCACGGCCAGCAGTCCGCCCGCATCGTCAAGTATCACGCCAACGACATCGTGAATGTCCACGCGAAGATGCGTTACACCACGCTCATCCAGTTGCCGGCCACGGAAAAGATTCTGGAAGTCGCAACGGGTGACAAAGATTTCTGGATCATCGATACGGTTGCGAATTATTGCTTCCTGCATCCTGCCAAAGAAGGCATCCACAGCAACCTCAACCTTATTACCGACAAGGGCAGCGTTTACACCTTCACGCTGGACGATGTAGAGTCCGCCGATCCCGACCTGAAAGTTGTTATCGAGCCGTCCGACCCATCCTCTCTCGCCGCAGCCAGCGGCTCCGGCAGGCTCGTTTCCGCCGGCGAAGTGGATGCGGCCCGCGCCCAGGCGCAGATGGCGCAGACCCGCGCCGCAGCAGCCGTAGAGCAGTTCCGCTCCGAATACCCGACGCAGGGATTGAAGTTCGATTACAGCTATCACAGCGAATCGCCCTTCGATGTCTCGGCCATCTATCACGATGACAAATTCACCTACATCAAGTCCACAGCAGCCGAGAAGTTCTCCATCTACGAGTTGAAGGACGGCAAGCCCGACCTCATCACGTTTCAGTTGAAAGATGGCACCTACATCCTGCCTACCGTCGTTGACCGCGGCTACCTCGAAATCGGGAAACACAAACTCGACTTCCAGCGGAAAGTGCAATAGGGGGGCATGATGGCAGACGAGAAAGCAACACACGCGGAGCCGGAGACTCCGCCTTCCGAGAACACGCCCACTCTCCGCGACAAGCGCATCCGGCCTGAAGGCGTTGTGCCGAAACAGGCGCAAGGGTACGTTGTCGCTGGCCTCGCCGTGTTGATCCTGATGGCCGTCATGTTCTCAAAGAACCATGCCCGGCCAGCAGCGGCTCCCGCCGCGCCCGCGCCTATTGCCGTTTCCTCCGATGTGAACCAGCGGAAGATTCAGGAGTTGGAGCAGGACCTCAGCGCCGACCAGCGCCAGGTGCAGCAGGCGCAAGCGCAAAAGGCCGGTACTGTGCCGTCGCCTGCGGGCGCACCTTCCTCCATGCAACCCAATGGGGTGACGACGCCAGCAACGCCGATGACGCAGTTGCCGCCTCCCGCTGCGGTGCAGCCGACAGAGCCGCCCCGCGATCCCGTTGCGGATGCGGAAAAGGCGCTGGCCTTCAAAGCCCGCTTCGCCTCGAATCTCGTTTCCGCCGAGGACAATGCTTCGCGTCCATTGGCCGAATCTTCCAGTACCGGAGACGGTGCTCCGACCCATGCTCCCGGCGCGTCACAAACGCCATCGGCGCAGACCGCCGCAGCAACGGACAAAAAGCGTGCCCCGGAGGTAAATGTCAACTCGGCGCAGGGCCAGCCGTATGTCGTCTTCGAGGGGACGACGATCGACACCGTTCTGGTCAATCGTCTCGACGGCGAGTTTGCCGGCCCGCTCAAAGTCATGGTGACGAACCCGGTTTACAGCCAGGACCGCCAGCATCTTTTGATTCCCGAAGGCACCTTCATCCTGGGCGATGTTCAGAAGGTTGCCGGACTCGGACAGAAGCGCCTCGCCGTCACCTTCCATCGTTTGTTAATGCCCGATGGATATTCGGCAGACCTTGACCAGTTTCACGGTCTGGACCAGGCCGGTTCGACCGGACTCAAGGACAAGGTAAACAATCACTACGTTGAAATCTTTGGCGCGTCCATCGCGCTCGGCATCATCGCCGGCGCAGCCGAAGCCACCACGCTCAACCAGGGTTACAACGAGTCCGGCAGTGAAGCGTACCGCTCCGGTATCGCTTCCAGCCTCTCACAGTCGAGCGCAAACGTGCTCGACCGCTTCATCAACATACCCCCAACCATCACCATCCGCGAAGGCCACCGGATCAAGGTGTACATCACGCAGGACATGCTCTTGCCTGCGTATGACGCCCACACGATTCCGAGCAATTTCTAAACAGCCATCGCTATCCATCAACCCGCGTCAATGCTCACGCTTTGGCGCTTACAAAGGAGCTTTTTGTGAAATTCAGCAAATCCCTCTTCTCCGTCCTCGCCTTTGCCCTTGCCATTGCGCCCGCGGCGCACGCGCAGTTTGGCAGCGGCATCGTCTACGACCCCACGCAGAGCGCCCATGCCATTCAGCAGATCGAGCAGGGCGAGTCGCAGCTCCAGAAATGGGCGACCGAGCTTAACAACTGGCAGCAGCACCTTTTGAAAGAGGCACAGATTTACACGACCGCGGAGCAGACCCGCACGCAGATCGTCACCATGTACAACCTCGCCTACCAGATGGCGACCATGCCGCAGAACCTCGAAGCCCGATACAAGGCGGATTGGGCGAAGTGGCAGAGCCTCGCCGCGCCGCCCAACGTCTACGGCAATACTTCGCCGCTGGTGAACGCCCTCAACTTCGGCGGACTCCCCCAGGCGCAGCAGGGCTATAACAGCGCCTTCGTGCAGACACAGAGCTATCCCTCTGCCGCTTACTCATCGCTCGACTCCCGCACCCAGGCCACGGTCGCCAATCAGTACGCGACCTCCGAACTGGCGCAGATGACCACCACCAACACGCTCTCGACGCTCGGCACCATTCGCACCAATGAGCAGACTTTTGCAGCTAAGCTGTCGAACCTCGATTCGGATACCTTTTCGACCGACCCGAGCCAGCAGAGCACGAACGCGCTGCTCGCCAAGATCAACTCGGCCACGCTGCTCCAGATTCACTCGCAGCAAGATACCAACCAGCTTCTTGCCGCGGCGCTTCAACAGCAGATCATCGCGCAGAAGCAGCAGATCGACGGGAACAATCGCCTGCTCAATAACGCCGTTTACTTCCAGCAGAACTTTCCCACCATCATGCAGAACGTCACCAGCGGCGTCAGCGATTCCATGCACGCCATCTCTCTCAGCATTAACGGGAGCAACTGATGCCGCAGAATCCGTTCACATTTCTAGGGCAAGCCATCACGCAGTTGCTCTCATCGCACAGCGCCACGCTCCAGGCCACGGGACTCGACATCTTCCGTGGCCTGGCGGTGATCCTCATTGTCTGGTTCGGAGTAAAGTCCGCCCTGTCCGCTTCGCAGGGGCATGGCGGATTTCATTTCGCCAGGTTTGCCGACCTGATTCTGATGATTTCCTTCGGACTCGGAATGCTGACGTATTACTCCACGCCAATCCCCGGCACCAGCTACAGCTTCTCGGACCTCATCACCAAAGAGGGTTTGAACATCTCAAATCAGATCGAGTCCGACCAGACGCAGCAGATCGTAACCGCTGTCACCAATGAAGAACAGGAATTAGGCGCGCCTCCGGGCAGCTTTAATCTCCTCGAAGACCTTGTGTACCTGCTCATCGCCGTGCTTCTCGCCGCGATGGAAGCCGTTGCCTTTGCAGTCATCGCCTATGGCTATGTCGCCTCTGCCGTATGTGTCCTGATCGGCCCCGTCTTCATTCCGTGGTTCATCGTGCCGAAGATGGATTGGCTGTTCTGGGGATGGCTCAAGGCATCTATCGGTTTCAGTTTCTATCAGGTCATCGCCGCGGCCTTCATCTTCGTGTTCTCCAAAGTCCTCACGTCGATGTTTCAGACCATCGGCAATATCAGCATCACGAACGCGCTCATGGTGCTGCCCGCGCTGTTCATCACGCTCTTTGTGTGCATCTACGGCCTGGTCAAGATACCGGAACTGACCTGCTCCATTCTCAGCGGGCGCGCCGGTACATGGGTAAACCCGATGGGGAGGTAACTATGCCAGAGAAAAACACACCGATGGTTACGGATGCCGGCCTGAAGTTTCTGGAGTTGTACGCCGAGCCAGTTGTCACCAACACATATCTGAAAGTCGCGCTGCTCGTGCTCTCAGCCGTTACGCTTGGCTGTTTGGTGCTGCTCTACCGGGCGCAGACCGCCGCATTGCGCTTGAAGCCCCTCATTATCTCCACTACAGACGCCGGACGCGGACAGGTGATGAATTATGCCGACTTCTCGAAAGTCCCTGTGGAGCGCGTCAGCAAATACTATCTTGCGCGCTGGGCGCAGCTCTATTACGGACGCAATCACGCCACACTGCAACGCGACTTCTCCGAGTCCCTGAATTTCTTTTCCAATGAATTGCAGGGTGCGACTTTGTCCCGCGTTACCAAAGCAAAGACGCTTGAGACGTTCCTACTCGACCCGAGCGCCCCCAACGTGGACATCGAGATCAAGGCCGTGGTGCTGGATGACATACGGCAGGCGCCGTATCGCGCACACATCGAGTTTGAGAAGGTCTCATATTCACTAGGCGACCAGCAGGAGCAGAGCCGGGAACGCTGGACTGCGAATGTGGTTTACGGCTTTCGTGACGAAGCGCCGAACGCCATGCTGCTGACCAATCCGCTCGGCCTCGTTATCAGCTACGTCCACGAAGATCAGGCGTTCGGAAACTGACAGCCATGCTCGCTAACGCCGTCTTCGTGGCTACGCTTGTGTTTCTCGCGCTGGGCTTCGGCCTCATGCACGAACTGCATTTTCTCGTTCCCTGGCGCAGTCTCATTCTGCATCGCTACTGGCAGCCCATCGCCGCCTACTGTGCGCTGCTGTTCGTAAACATCCTGGGACTCACCATCTGGATCGAGCGCAAGTTTTTTCTGCGCGACGCTGGCCGGAAACTAACCCATCTGGATCAGGAGATTCACAGCGGCCACAGCGCCCTCTCCGAAGAGATCCTTTCACAGTTCGGCAATGACGAGGAACAGCCATGAGCAGCCGCGACGACGAACATTTCGAGGACTCCCAGGACATGATTGCGCGCATCCGCAAGCTGCGCGAAGCCGCCGAGAAAAAGATGAACGCCTTTGGCGATCCCTCGGATTACGACGTGCGGATCGTCCGGGGCCGCAAGCGCGAGCTTGAGGAGGATGGCAGTGAGGCTTGAGCTTCCCCATGAACCGGAGATTCCGCGCCAGCGAGATATTGTGCCGGAATCCGCTGTATCGTCTTTGCCGGTATCGGTTGTCGATGACAACCTTGACCGTCTGCAACGCCCTGCCGTTGGCGGTCCCGCTCATCCGCGAATAGAACGAAAGCCAGCGCCCGAAGCGGACGAAATCAAACGCAGCCGGGAGCCGGAACACCGCCCGCGCCGGACGCGAGAGGGCGTCGCCGTGGACATCTGGGATGTGCGCCTGCGGCCAGAGGAGCGGCAGCTACTCATAGAGACGGGCCGCTTCCGCGTTCTCAATACCAAGGATGCGGCGCGCTCGATTTACGGCGGCGACGAGCGAGCCATGCGTGCCGACCTGCATTACCTGAAAGAGCGCGGCCTTGTGTCCGTCGATTCCGTCTCTCCCCGGAATGACGGCCATTGGCTTCCGCGAAAACAGATTGAGGTTGTCACGCTCACCAAAGACGGCAAGCGCCTGGCTCACGAGGCCGGCGGCCTTGCGCCGGAGCAGAAGCTATATCACGGCCTGGTCAAACCGCGTGAGGCCGAGCATGACACACAGATTTATCGCGCTTATCAGAAAGAAGCCGAGCGCATTGACAAAGAAGGTGGCAGCAATCTCCGCGTGGAGCTTGATTTCGAGATCAAGTCCAAAGTCCAGAAAGCCATCCGCGCCGCCCGCAAAGCCGATCCTGAGCGCGACATGACCGACATCAAGCGCGAGGTGGCCGAGCAGCAGCAGCTCCCCTTCGTCCGCAACAAGATTGAGATTCCCGACGCACGGATTCATTACGACGTGGACGAGGGATCGCGCACAGCGTTCTCCGACGTGGAAGTAGTGACCGCAGCCTATCGCCCCGGACACATGCGCGCCAAGTCCCAGGCAGGTTTTCGCATGTATGCCTCGGCCTCCGACCATTCACGCCTCGCCACCATCGAGGACGAGCAGCACATGCTCGATTGGGTGATGGACCTATGAGCCACACCTCACTCGAATCATTGGTGCGCGCCGGTTATACCGACCGCGAAGCCACCTTCATGTATATGGCCGCCGTACACTCCGGCTATTTCCTTCGCCGGCAGTTCATTGCATCCGTCCAACGCGAGCGCGGCGGTGTCGCCACCAGCTTTTTACGAAAGGCTGCGGAGCTGGGACACGTTACCGCTCTTCCGTGCGCCGAAGGCCGGTACATCTATCACCTGCACAGCAAACAGGTGTACCGGATCATCGGGCGCAATGACTCTCAGAACCGCCGCCTGAAATCGACGCCGGAGATTCGGCGCAGGCTCATTGCGCTTGATTATGTCCTGCGCCATCTTGGGCAGGAGTCCTTCATTGAATCGGACGAGGCGCGGCAGCAACTTTTCTCGTCGCTCAAAGTGAGGCCGGAAGCATTGGATCACACAGCGGCTTTCCTGCCGTCTGTCCCGACATCTTTTCTGCAATCTAAACCGCCCACTGTCCGCTTTGCCTTCGTGGACGAAGCGCAGCGATCCACCTCCAGATTCGCGCATTTCCTCGAAGCATACGGCGGACTCATCCGTTCCCTGGAGCGCGCCGTGGTTGCGTATGCTTCCACGTCGCCCATGAATTTCACCGCGGCCAGGCGTCTCTTCGAGCGATTCATGCCGCTCGGACATGGAACCTCAGCCTGTCCATTAGGTATCGGCCATCTGATCCGCTGGCTGGAAACGCGGCACAGGTTTCATTCGGGACGCGGCGCGATTACGCCGGCAGACCACCAGCTTTTGCTTCAGGGGGAGAGCATCTATCGTGCGCCTGTCCACCTGGGACTGATTGCGTCATGGGGCAACGGCGCGATGGACGCGGACAAGGTACGCAGGCTTTTTCACGCCGAGACGCACCGCGCACAGTTCGTCACCGAGCTTATCGACGCCGATTACCCCAAATTCCTAAATTCCGGCGTGGGCAGCAGCATGGGCAGCATCCGGGGTCAGGTACTGGTGCAGAAAACCCTCTTCGACAACAACTTAGCCGAAAGCGAGGGCGGAGAATAAGTGCGGCGGAGGGCGGGAACGACCCGCCCTCCGGGCTTGCCGCTGCCGCTGGTCGTTCCCGCCCTCCGTAAAAGACCGAACAACAGCAGTCCAGTAAACGGACTGCGACAGGACAAACCTAGTACCGAAGGAGTACCAGAGATGAGCAAACTACGAATCGAAAAAGGCGCAAGCCGTGTCCGGCGAGTGGCGTTGAAAGCCACCATCGACGGCACGGTTGCGGACGACGTGGAACTGATGTGCCGCTGGTCGGAGAACGACACCAGCTACATCGTGAATCACTTGCTGCGCTTCGCTCTCAGCCAGAGCGAAGACTTTCAGCAATACAAGCAGTCGCTGCCTGCAAACGCGGAGTCCGACAAGTGAACTGGCTGCGCTCATCTCTCCAAAGTCTGACGCGCATCGTCATCGCATACCGTCTGGTGTTGTCGCTTGGCGTGGCGGCCTCGGCCAGCATCATGCTTCATGCGCTCTGGCCGTGGCCTGCGACCGTCCCACTGTTGCACTACTTCGCATTGGAGAAGCCCGGCTTGTATGCAGTCGTCGTCCACGGATACGACCTGTTTCTGTTCACGACGCCGTTCCTGTTCTGTTCCATGCTGCTCTCCCTGATGTACGTCCACATCTACCGGCGGGAGATTGAAGCCGCAGCCGGGGCATTGCCGCCGCTGCCCAATCCCATGTCGCGGCGTGACCTTGCGCTGGTGCTAGGTGAGATCCACCACCAGTTACGCCCCGATCCATCGTCAGCTCCGCGCTGGCTGGAGATACCAGAACGCGGCCTCTACACCGGAGTCGCCGTCATCGGCTCGATTGGCTCAGGAAAGACTCAGGGCGTCATCCTGCCGGCTATGCGGCAGCTATTCGCCTACCGTGCAAAGGACGCGGCGCGAAAGCTCTCCGGCATCGTCCTCGAAGTAAAAGGCGACCTTTGCCGGCAGCTTCAGAAGATTCTTGAGGACTGCGGCAGAGCGAATGACTACGTGGAAGTGTCTCTTGACGGCCCCATGCGCTACAACCCGCTCAACAACTCTCTGGACCCTTACGCGCAGGCATTCAATATCGCATCGGTCATCACTGCCATCTGGGGCAAAGGGAAGGAACCATTCTGGCAGCAGAGTTATACCGACCTCGTGCGGTACGTCATCCTGCTCCATCGCATCCGCGATGGGTACGTCACGATGGTAGACATCTTCCGTACTGTGGTCAGCGCCGGCCAGCTTGAAGACATGCTTGTGGACGTTGGCTCACGCTTCTCCGATGTACCGTATGTCGGAGTCTCACCGGAGACGTACCACGAATATACGGAGTTGCTGGCCGCCTTCGGCTTCGAGCTAGACCGCAACACCAATCAATATGTAGCTCCGTGGAGCGAGTCGCTTGAAAGCACGTTGACCGAGCACACGGACGCCGAGGCCCGCGTCTATACTCGCAAGCCATACGACCCCGCGCAGCGCATCCGCTGGCAGAGCGTTCATTATTGGTACTGGGAACATTGGAAATTTTTCCGCAATGAAGTCAAGACCAGCATCATTCAGGGCATAGCCGTCTTTCTTTCGTTGTTCGAGACGGACCCCGACGTGCGGCGCGTTTTCTGCCCACTGAAAGAACTCTACGACGGCAAACCCTGTGCCGCCGATCCTCATGGTCGCGTCCTGCCGCCGTTCGATGAGCTGATCGAATCCGGCGCTGTTGTGGGTCTCAACTTTCCCGTCGCCCTGAATCCCGCGCTCTCGAAAACGATAGGAACGCTGATGAAAGTGGACTATCAGCGCGCCGTGCTGCTGCGGATTCCGAAGATGGACTTGGAACCGCACAGGCATTTTCGTCCGACCGCTTTTATCTGTGACGAGTATCAGCTTTTTGCATCTGTGGGCGCCGACAACCCAAATGGAGATGAGCGGTTTTGGTCACTTTCCAGACAGCCCAAGTGCATCCCCGTTGTCGCTACGCAAAGCACGTCCTCGCTCAAGGACGCCCTGCCCAACGAGGGCGTCAAGACTCTCCTGCAGGCGTTCAGGACTAAGGTCTTTCTTACGACCTCGGACCCCGATACGGCCCGCTTCGCATCCGAAATCTGCGGCAAGGCTGACCGCACTCGGATCAGCTACACCGTGTCGGAGTCCAGCAGCAATGCAAACGTCGGCTGGCTCAGTGGCCGAACGGCCTCCAGCAAAGGCTCCGTCTCCGCATCGAAGCAGTACCAGCGGCACCGGGAGCCGCTGTTTGAAGAGAAAGCATTCTTCGAGCTGAAGAACGCTCAGGCCATCGTCGCGGCTTTCGATGGCGTCAGTCCGTTGCCGCCCACCTATTGCTACCTTAAGCCCGACTTCCTGCCGGCAAACATGACATGGTTCGAGCAGGAGCGCATCGGTTTCGATCCAGAGAGGGCACGCGCATGAGCTTCGACATCATCATCCCGTTTCTCAAGCCTATCGAGCCTCTGCTAATGAGCAACACCGTCAGCGAGATCATGGTGAACTCGGATGGAACTGTCTGGATGGAAGAGAACGAACAGAAGCAGCGCCTTCCCGATGTTCGCTTTGAAGAAGGAGCGTTGAGTGCCGGCCTGGAAGTGATCGCCAACCGCTTCGGCAAAAAGCTGGACGCCGATTCGCCAATCCTCAACCTGCGGCTGCCGGACGGAAGCCGCCTGGCGGCTATCATCCCTCCAGTAGTCAATCCTCGTCCCCTTTTAACGATCCGAAAGTTCACCTCTAGGAATTTCACGATCCGGGACCTTGTTGCTCGTGGGATGCTTACCGCGGAATTGGCCGATACGTTGACGGAAAGAGTGCGCCGCGGCGACAACATTCTGGTTGCAGGCGCAACGGCCACCGGCAAGACCACGATGCTTTCCGTGCTGGCTGATTTCATTCCCGAAGAGGACCGCATCCTGGTCATCGAAGACACGGCGGAGCTGCACATCCGTAAGCCCCATGTGGTTTCCGCAGAGTCGCAGACCGACACTCACCGCGGCGCCGTTACCTTCGATGACTTGCTTAGAGCCATCCTCCGGCACACACCCGACCGGATCATCGTGGGTGAGATTCGCGGTATCGAGGCCCTCACGCTTCTGGACGCCATGAACACAGGCCATCGAGGAATGCTGGCGACGATTCACGCCGGCAGCGCTGAGGACGCCATACCCCGGCTGGCAACTCTGGCAATGCGCGCTAACACAGGCCTCGGCCTGGCTACCGTCGAAGCAGAGATCGAGCGGCATCTCGACCTCATCGTCTACATCTCCCGGCGCAATGGATCGCGTGTCATCGACGGCTTACTGGACTTGCACGGTCGGGTTCAAAACGAAGCCTCGCTATGCTCGTGCAGAATCTCCAACTCACCGCCCCTATCGCCTCGGTAATGTTTCGTTTTTACCGTCGCGGCGATTTCGAGGTCGATGGAAATCTGGCTTCCGTCCGTAAAGACCAGATGCACCTCGCGCCCGTAAGGGGGGTCGTCGTATACGCGGAGCGTCTGCACGGTCAGATTGGCGGCTTCCGAAAGTTCAAGAAAAGGCCGGTTCATCTTGTGCTCCAGGCAAATCATTCGCTTGCTGA
Organism: Occallatibacter sp. FHG110214_02; assembly: GCF_059115385.1. NCBI lineage: Bacteria > Pseudomonadati > Acidobacteriota > Terriglobia > Terriglobales > Acidobacteriaceae > Occallatibacter > Occallatibacter sp. FHG110214_02. The sequence goes on from NZ_JBZYWK010000005.1 coordinate 192,694, forward strand.
AAGGACAGCATATACCTTTCGGGGTGGTACTTATTAGGTACTTTGAGGCTAATTTACAAGACTGTCATCTGTGAAGAAAGCCAAGCCCGCAGAGACACGAAAATCACGAAAGGCCAGGACCGCGAAGTTCCAGGATGCCTACGACACGCTTCTGGAACGCCTGATCGCAGCGCGGCAGAAGGCGGGGCTGACTCAGCACGAGGTTTCTGCGATTATGGGCAGGTCGCACAATTTCATGACAAGATGCGAAAGTGGCGACCGCAGCATCGATGTAATGGAATTGATGGAATTGGCTCAGATTTACAAGAAGCCGATCAACCATTTCTTTCCGGTCCAGCGCTAGGCCGGCCGGCGGGGTGCTGAGTTTCGGTTCGCTCCAGAAGCAGGTCGACAAAATTCTTGACCGCCGGATGCCGGTTGTCATCCCGCACAAAGAGACCGCACCTGCGCTTGAGAATCTGTGGAAACAAGGGCTTCGAGGCGACCACGGATGTAACATTACAGGCCGCCACGAGACAAAGGCCGATTTTTCTTTCGACCATCGTAATCGCCTCGGGTGGCCCATAGGCATCTGTGACGACATTAAGCTTGATACTGAAGTCTTCGAAGAACTCGATAATCTCGCGATGCAGGACGGGAAATGTGTCCCGCGATACCGCGATGATGGGTTGTCCCTCTAAATCTTTCGGTGCTATGTGCGGTTTGACTGCCAGTGGATGGCCTTTCGGCATACAGACAACAATCGGCTCCTCGGCGATCTGATAGACATGCAGATCGGGATGAACAACTGGCAGGTATCCTAAACCTGCGTGCAGTGTGCCCTTGAGAACTTCTTGTGCCAGCGCTAGGGTCAGGCCCGCCTTATGCTCTAGCCGTATCCCCAAGGCTGAAACGAAGGAAAGGCTGTGGATCAGTGCCAGCAGCGTTGAGGGCAGGTAGGTAGAGTGGCCGACAAGGAGATGACTCGCACGTAACTGAGCTGCAACTCTCGTCGTCTCCTCTGCCAGTAGTACCTGCTCGATGGGTGAGGTAGCATGGTAGTAAAGTACGCGACCGACTTCGGTGAGCTCGAAGCCGTCGTTCGTTGCAAGAAAAAGCCTGGTTCCGAAGACTGAATTCGCAGCCTTGATTCTCTTGTGGACTGCGGAAGGTGACAATCCAAGTTCTTTGCCAGCAGGCTCAAGATTTCTCTTTTGAGCCAGTGCGATGACGGCAGCCATCATATCGAGTGTGATTTTCGGAATTTGCATGTAGACCTCTGCGCACTCGACCAGACACAGGTTGCCACCAAGCACGTTCATATCACTCCTGCCTGAAACCATCCGTTTGAGGCTTCAGCAGTAGGACTATTGCCGAACAGAAGAGAGTAAACAGACAGATCCCCATAAGGACTGTCCTGAGAGACAGGAAATAGATCTGGCTAAGCTGAGAAACATTCATCGCTCCAGCATCTTTCGCCGCCGCCATCAAGTCGCCTCCTCCTAAATGTGATCCGATTGCGCCTGTATTGGAGAGGTGAGCAGCAGTAAGCCGATCCGTACATAGAACCGTCATAACAGCGCCCACGATGGCAATCGCAATGCTCTCGCCAGCAACGCGAACTGTATTGAAAATCCCAGCCGCCATCCCAGACCGTTCCTTGGGAACAACGCTTACCGCGAGGCCATCCATCAAGCCCCAGGGCATACTTGTGCCTGCGCCAATCATTAACAACGGACCTAGCAACTCACTTCTACTTGCATTTGCGAGAACCACTTGCAGCCATAAACAGCCAGCGGATGCGATAAAGAGCCCTATAGATGAGAGAATTGCGGGTTGTATCCGATGCGTGAGGTGAGCGATTCCATATGGAAGAATCAGCATCGGCATTGATAAGGCGAGCAGAGTGAGTCCCGCACTGGTTGCACTTTGTTTTTGTATACCGATGAGACACAGAGGAAGAACGACAAGAAGGACAACATAGCAATACGCAGTAGCGATCGGCAGCATTTGAACGCCCCAAAAACGCTTGAGACGGAAGAGAGAGAGGTCGAGCATTGGATGAATGGCTGTTCTTTCCGCGCGAAGGAACAGGGCAAATAAGCCCACTGATGTCGTGAAGCAGGAAAGCGTAATGTAGCTGAATAGTCCAAACGAGGTTGATTGGACTAGGGCAAACGTGAACAAGACAAGGCAGGCAGTGAAACTCGCCATTCCAAATATGTCGACTCTTCCAGCATCATTGTTACGGGATTCGATCATGCGCGGAGCACCAGATAAAAGCGACGCGACACCAAGCAGAGTGCCGCTCCAGAACACTGCTCTCCACCCAACTCGATCTACGAGAAAACCTGCGAGTAAAGGCCCGAAGGCTAATCCAATGCCAAATGTCGTTCCCAATAGGCTGAAAGCCTTTATACGAGTGTGGCCGTCGAACTCCTGAGCCAAAATCGCACTGCCACCAGCGAAAGCTCCTGCCGCCGCGATTCCTTGCAGTGCGCGAAGACCGTCAAGCCAGAGAATCCCATGAACTGAACCCAACAGGGCAGACACCAAGGAAAAGAGGCCGACACCACTGGCAAATACACGTTTACGCCCATAGCGATCTGCAAGTGTTCCCGCAATCATCAAAGTGCTTCCAAAACTCATCATGAAGGCGTTGACTATCCAATTCAACTCTGTTGGGGAACCTCCGAGCTCGCGCCCGATCGCAGGTGTTGCAACCGTCGCGCCTGCGAAGCTGAGCGGCAACACCAAAGCTGCAACACAGACAGAAAATAGAACTCCATAGCTTCTGCCTTTGATCGCAGTACCAACTGTGACGCTTGTAGTCATTTCAGCTCCGGTTCGGTTGCAAATGAATAACGAGCTACGCGATCTCCATGAAAACTCCCCACCCACAGTTCATTGTTTACACGCGCAGCACCCGTTGCTCCACCAAACTCACCATTGCCACCGCGAACGAGCACACGAGTCTGGAGCGTTGTAGGGGCTACCTGTAGCACAGTGAAATCTGCCGGACATACGGCATGACGTGCATCGCAACCGAAGACTTGGCTAGGAGTTGCGTTCTGTCCTGTCAACAGGAGGTTCCCGGATGTAGTCCATCGGAGGTTATCGGGAAGAAAATCAAGTACGATGCTTTGCGAAAGTCCATTGCCGTGTAAAGGTATCTTCCAAAGCTTCCGTGCGGACCACTCAGAAACATAGAGCCATCTTCCATCGGGAGAAGTTTCAACTCCATTCGCGCCGGAAAGCCGCTTGTGGATCGCCGGGAACCACCCCCGCTCAGGCGTCCATCTAAGCACGGTTCCTGTAGGGATGCCTGCATCAAACTTCTTTAGAAACGATCTATCCGAAGGGTCGTACATTTTGGAAATGACTAATCCTCTACCGTGGAGGGGAGCCACACCATTTCCATAAGAGTGCGGAGGCAATGGCACACATCCAATCCATTCGCTTTCGACGGATTCGGTCTGCACCTTGATGCGAAAGACTTCTACACTCTCCCGACCGCCATGATTAATGGCGTATAGCTCGAAGTCTCTGCCGTCGCGTTGCAAATAGTTAATCCCATGTGGAAAAAATTTTGCAGCCTCGGGACTATTTGCGCAGCCGGGAAAACGTGCAGCGTCTCGATGTACGGGAGTTTCGGCGGAGGGATAAATAATTTGTCGATGAGCAGGGTTTACCGCGTCGATCAGGTACAGATGCCCCGGGTCTTCGTTGGCGGTCTGCATAGAACTGACAACAACCCAAGGTGTACCGGGAAGCCACATTAAGTCTTCTGGCGCTTTAACGCCGGAGACAAACCCCTTCGGCGCATACGCCCCAGGCTGCGCTACGGCAGAGACTTGTCCGCTCATCGAGAGCCAAAGGAGCCAAAAGATGACATTTGTAAACCACATGGTCTATAAATATGACATGGAGCAACCGACGAATGCAAATTTATTGATCACTCGATCTAAAAAGAGTGCAGTTGAGATGTCCAGACCTCGTGGACGCCCTCGTGAGTTTGATCGTGATCGCGCGTTGGAACAGGCCATGAGGCTCTTCTGGCGCTTTGGATACGAAGGTACGTCAATGGCGGACTTGCGGTCTTCTCTCGGTCTCACGCAAGCCAGTATTTACGCGGCGTTCGGCAGCAAAGAACAACTCTTCCTGGAGGCTGTCGCTCTCTACCGCCGTACAGCTGGCTCGACCACAGCGAAAGCGCTACAAGAAAAGCCAACCGCACGAGAAGCCATTGAAGCCATGCTGCGAGATGCCATCGAAGAGTTTGCGTCGCACGAAACCCCACCAGGGTGCCTTATTGTTCTCGGCGCAATGAACTGTAGTGAAGAAAGCCAATCGGTCCAGAAACATCTGCGGTCGGTCCGTCTGCAAACAGCGCGCGCGATTGCTGAACGTCTGAAACGTGGACAGAAGAATGGCGATGTTTCTCCGCGCGCCTCGGTCGAGCGGATTGCCGAGTTCTATACGACAATCTTGCACGGCCTTTCAATCCAAGCGAGAGACGGCGCAAGCTTGAAGACACTTCGCAGTGTCATTGAGTGTGCTGCGGCTGCATGGAGCACGCTCGCGGCTGATTAGGCATATTCAACTTGAGAGACTACAAGAGGGAAGGTCCTGACCACGCCTGACACGATTGAGAAAACATCACTGCGATTACAGCCTTACATCGTGCCGGACAGGGTGCTGAAATAAAGGTTCAAATCCTAACACTGTTCTTGATACGTTTGAGAGAGCGCCATGTCACTCAGCTCAATGCAACGAATCAAGATTCCCGATTGAGAATGTCGAGGTAACTGTCATAGAGGAATAGACGATCCCTTCGCTTTCCACTCGACTCACGCAGAATGCCTTCCTCTGTCATCCGAGCCACAGCGGAGGAAGCGGTTGGAAAACTCACCTTTGTTTCACGAGCCGCATTTCTGATTGAGAAGAGCGGGTTGGCCTGGGCATACCTGTAGATCAGCAGGGCAGAAGCAGCTCCGCGTCCGAGTCTCTCAATCTTTTCTTTGTCTGCCCGGAACAGGGTGTCGATACTCCCTGCCATCTTCGCCGCCTGATTCGCCGTATCCCGCACCCCCTGGAGATAGAAGTCGAGCCACTCGGTCCAGCCTGCGCCCACTCGCGTTCCATTGAGCCGCTCATAGTAGAGCTGCCTGTGTTGTTTGAAGAAGAGGCTGAGATAGAGGACGGGCTCACGCAATGCTCCTTCAGCACAGAGCATGAAGGTGATAAGGAGCCTGCCCACTCTGCCATTTCCATCGAGAAACGGATGAATCGACTCGAATTGGGCATGGGAGAGGCCAGCCCGCACAAGTAGAGGAAGCCTTGGAGCATCCTGATGCAGAAATGTTTCGAGCTGGCCCATGCACTCCATCACGTATTCGGGTGGCGGAGGCACATACGCTGCATTACCAGGACGACTGCCACCGATCCAGTTTTGGCTTTTTCTGAACTGCCCCGGCTGTGCATGGCTGCCCCGTCCTTTTGACAGCAGGACTTCGTGTATCTCCCGAATAAGCCGGAGAGAGAGGGGAAAGCCACCCCGCAACCGTTCAAGTCCATGATTCAGGGCTGCCACGTAGTTCGATACTTCCTGAACGTCATCCAGGGGGACGCCCGGCACCTCTGCATTCTCATAGAGTAGGAGGTCTGAGAGCGACGACTGTGTTCCCTCAATCTGAGAGGAAAGAACAGCTTCCTTCCGGACATACGAATAGAGGAAGAGCTTAAGATCGGGGAGAGCGGAGGTCATACCATCCAGTCGGCCCACCGCCTGGTTCGCCTCTGCGAGAATGCCTTGTAGCGAGCTCAGATCAAGAGTCTCAGGATCGGGCGGCAATGGCGGAGGAATGAATGCCCGCACCCGCTCGCCCGAGAGGGTTGAGGTCACATAATGGCTTTTGGTATCGGCCTTGCGATCTCGTGACATGTCTTCATTAGCTCCTCAACTATTAAAGCATGATGCACTATCTTTTAATAGTGAGCGCCGTTATTCAAAGATACCGGGAGTATCATTCGAGGGTGCTGACGAGGGTGCTGAAACTGATTTTTGGGTGCTGAAGGGTGCTTTTAAATGCTTTTTATTCGCCATCGATGCCCATGTTTTCAATAACTTACAACCATTGACGTGAATGGCATGAAAGAGGTTGTCGGCGCAATCTCGACCAATGTCCGCTAAGAACAAGAGCTTGTAGGGGGCATCCCCCAAGGAAGGGTATTGTCGGGCGCTAGAACTGCCCGAAGATGTCGAAACCTGCACAGACGCGACAGACAGGTGGCAACTCTGAACACCGTTTGCCCACAAAGCGCCGACGTTCTTTGTGGGCAGTCTACAGGCTATTTCCCTCAAGCAGAATATCTCCCAGTTCGATGCATCAAATTGCGATGACCAGTGGATGGATTCAGTTTGAGGGTTGCCAAATGACTTTACCGGTCTTATCGATGTAGCCGGATTTGGCGTCCGTCCCTTTGCCTATAGTGACGTTTGCAAACCCATTCGTGAAGTCGCCAGCGTTGTCATAGATAGGGTTGATGACGAAGTGACCTGAGTGATCGATGAACCCAAATTTTCCGTTGTAGCCTGATCCTTCAGTCCAATCACATTTGCCAATGCAAACCTGTGCCAAACCTTCGTGGAAATCAGTAGCTATTCCGAATTGTGTCGGGATGACCAGTTTTCCGTCTCTGTCAATGTAACCGCGGCTCTGGGATGCTGTAGTATCCGTTCCGCTGCAGCCGTCTCCGAGACAAACAGAGGCGAGTCCTTCTTTGAAGCCGGAGGCTGCTTGGTACTGCGGCGTGACGATCATTTTTCCGTTTTCGTCTATAAAACCCCAGCGTGAGTCACCTGTTTTCCCGAACCAATCGCATGGTTTGCCTATACAAACTACGGCTCGTCCTTCCGAAAAGCTCTCTGCGGCGTCGAATTGAGGATTGATGACGAGCTGTCCCACGGTGTTGATATAGCCAAATTTTCCGGCAACTTTAACGGGAAGAAGCTTCGGTGAGTCAGATGTGGAAGATGCAAAGGGCATCGTTTCATTCCCGGTGGACGGGGAATGCGGTGAGCATCCGGCAAGAGCCAAGCAGAAAAAAGAAAATGCGATCGTATTTCTCATAATTGGCGACGACCGCAATTGTAATTGGAGCAACTCAGAATCTACGATCCTAGTACCTGTTGGTTGAATAGAGCTGTTCGAACATCCAGTCTTGGATATCATCGGTGACCCAATCGAGAATTCCAGACCATATCTCGGGGACGGAAGGAGGTGGAGGCATATTCACCCAAACCTTCTGCCACCACTCGGCGCTCTCCGTTCGAAGATCGCCGTGCGGATCGAGTAGCAGGATGCGTCTCGCGTCGGAGTGAGAAGCGAACTTCGCGGTGCAATTACCGTAAATCTTCGTCAGCGCAGCTTCAAGCTCATCAGGAAGGCTGGAGGGATCGAGAAAATCATCGAAGGAAAGGCCAGGCCCAACCAATGAAATCTGGAGTCCGCGGCTTGGTGCGTTATCTTCCCTCTCCCATTCGGGAAGTTTGCGGAATAACCACCACCAGCTTTCTCCGGCGCGACCCTTTAACCCTGAGCCGGATGCAATGGTCGACCACTTCGTCCGGATTTGCTTAGTGGCCTGAAGGGCATAGCGGAGCAATTCGGCGCGTTTACCCTGCATCAGCATCGGGAGCCGAATCTCGTAGAGATCATCGCCGGTGAGATCGCGGAGTTCATGAGCGAACAGCTCGCCGACGGCGTGATCGTTGTTATGCCGATATGGATAGTCAATTGGCCAAGAAATTGACTTCCTCTCAATCACGAGCTGGCGTTCATTTTCCGTATCCACATAGAGCGCTTCGGGCTGCGGAACTGTCCTCTCGGCCACATCGAGACAGGCACGATGAACATAATGGGCACCCTCGACGCGGTTTAGATGCGCAACTAGGACATCCGTAAAAGGTCTTTCACAGCCGCCGGATTCAGGAAGACAAGGCATGATGAATATTTTAAGTAGCGAGGACCGCGATAAAAGGATTGCGATGGTGACACGCTTAGGATGACGTCTTTCGCTTTGCCAACTTCTCATCGACCTCGGAAGCGAAGCGAATGATTTTTTCACAAAGTGCGTCGATTTCGACTTCGTCCACTCTTACCCGCACGCCGGCCTTCGTAAATCCGCTTCGATGAACGATATCGTGGCGCTTGATAAGCGCATCCTCGAATTGCTTGAAGCCGGGAATCTCAATTCCAAGCCCGTAGATGAACAGGGGCGCCACCTTGTTCCACTGGTGCCACACAAGGTTCTGCAGGTATGCCTTGATTTCTTGTTTCAGATTCTCCCGGCGTTCAAAGATTTCTCCTAATTTGAGTGGCGAATCGCGGAATGCCGGGATCTTCGTCACGATGTTGACGGTGATGGCATCATCGTGATCAACCCAGTAAGTGACGGTCTCCCACAGGAATGATTCGAGGCTCGTGATGACCGACGCAAAGACCAGATTGCGCGCAAGCAGCTGTGCGGGGAAATTGCCTTGGAGCGTCAACACCTGCTTCGACTGGGCCACGCGGTCGCGTAGTCTCGCTAGCGGCTGGCTGCTGGTCTCAACGACTACATCGTAGTCTTCGTCATAATCGTCTGGGGCACTGAACTGTATTGGAGCCCATTCATCGCCTACCTGCCGATATAGCTCGTCGATGACCTCTTGAATGACATCGTCTTTTACCGCTCTGCTGAAGCGGCTCGGCAAGACGTCGGCCGGATCGTATGGCCCTCCATGAATGAACTGGTATCCGCCTTCCCTGCCGTTATAGGGTGTGTCGTGCGCAGGGTCACAGTATCGGCTCAAAAACCATTCCCGAACCGCGATAAGCTGGTGATCCCTGCTCGCCGTTTCGAGCCAGTGGTCCTGGGGATCAAAAGGGCCATCAACATCCCATGTGCTGAATGCCTCAGGTGGTAGATTTCCAAGCTCACTGTCGTCCATGTGATCGTTCCAACCCATCCAATGCTCCTGTAAGTACCGATCTTAAGTATCTAGAGATTCATCCCACTCAGAACCCATGACCCAGGACAGTGCGGACAGTCGTCCGCTCAATAAACCCCACTCAAAATCATCCCAGCCAAGTTTTTCCTTGCCGTATTTCCGCTCGATGCGGCGGGCAGCCCTCTTTGCCTTCGCAAGAATAGGCTTCTGTGCCTCTGTAAGAGGTTCTTCGCCGGTCTTCATCCGATACAACCAGTTCTGATGGCGATTCCACCATACCTTGTCCCAGAATTCCTGATAGGCCTCGTGAATCGCTTTGTCCCCCCGCCGGAGAAGCATAGGCCATTTCTTTCCTGGCGCATCGTCGTCTGGAATCCACTCAACTTTGTCCCCGTCTCGCGTGTACCCAACTGGGAAGCCATTGGGTCCGGTCTCCGTCCTATTGTGCGTACTGATACCGCTTTTGCTCGCCTGCTTTCGGTCTCCGAGAAGCTCTTCACGAAAACGTCGAAATCTCGCCGGTGTGATCTTATGCTTCTGATGGGCGATCAGCAGTTCCGTAACTTTGGAGGCCTGTTCCAGTTTTGTGACACGGCGGGACGGAGCACTTGCCTTAATTTCACGTACACAGCGGATAAGGTCCCGTAGCAGGGTCTGCCGTAAATCCGTTACCGTGCTGAAGCTGCCAACAAGAGAGGTTTTCAAGGTAGCGGTCTTAAAAGCCTTGAGTCTCTTTTGTTGATTGAGATCGATTCTGCTCGGGTCTATCGGACGGCTCGAAAAATAGAGCATCGCAGGTTTCTTGGCACCGACGAATTGATTGATTTCCTCGACGGTTCCGGATTCCGCTACGCCTGTACTGGTGCCAAGCTTCGTCCAGAACATTCCGATCAGAATGTCACTGTTGTGTACCAACTGACGATTGATCGCTTCCTGTGGCCGCACGCCTGATTCAGGCATGGCGTGGGTTTCCCATTTGACGGGCAATAGAACGATGGACTCTGATGCGGCATGCTGCGCATTCCACTCGTAGATGGCTTCTGTCGCTGCCTGCCGCTCCTCGGCGAGGTCGGAAGGTGAGGCAACCAGCACGCGGAAAGTGATCGATCTGATAGACATTGGTCTCGTTCGTATCGCTGTCAGGATTAACATCGCTTTCTGGACGCATCAATCGTTACGCCCACAAAGTTCTGCTTTGTTGGAACTTAATGACACAGTTTACAGCGATTGACCAGTCGCTTGATCGTCGGTGATTCCGGCCCTCTGACCATTTCCTGTTTGGATAAGGGGCTGGAAAAAACTTCCGTCCTAAAAATATGTAGTCCGGCTACGCTTCACGTTGGGGTGCTCATCTCTGCATTGAGTTCTCCGTGTGAGGTGCGTATGGAGCCTTTATCGTTACCAGCATCACTCGAACCGTTCGTGGATGCAGAACGAGCCGCGAACTTTCTTGCTATGCCCCGCAAGACTCTGCTTGCAAAGTCCCGCAGTGGTCGATTGCCTGGGCATCCAATCGGCGACGGGCCGCGTAAAATCTGGCGATTTCGTCTCTCAGAACTCTCTCGATGGCTGGACCAAGAAACGCTAAAATTAGATAGCCATCGGGGTCGGAATGAGAGGGATTTCTCTTGAATCGACCACGGTATCAGCATGGATTTTTTAGCCGTCACAAACGCAAGAAGGGGCCAGAAGTATGGGTGTATCGGTGGCGGGAAATTGACGCCACCGGCAAGCCCAAACCAAAAGCTCTTGTAATTGGCTCAGTAAAGCAGTACCCAACGGAAACGGCGGCATGGAAGGCTGTTTCCACACTGCGCCTCGACATCAACTACAGCACCTCACGTCCCGAAGGCTTGCCTGAGACATTCGAGCAGTTGGCGAAGCATTATCAACTGATTGAACTCGACCTTGAAAAAGAGTCGGAGCGGAAGGTCCATCAGACAAAAGAGAACTACCGCATTTATCTGGAATCAAGAATCGTTCCCCGGTGGGGCAGCTTTCGGATTCGGGATGTGAAGGCGGTAGCCGTAGAGCGGTGGCTTGGTTCGCTCGATGATTTATCCAACGGTACCAAAGCCAAAATCAAGGGCATTATGAGCGATGTCTTTCAACACGCGATCCGCTATGGCTGGCTCAACGACGGGGAAAACCCCATCTTTGCAGTCCGCCAGAGTGCGAAGCGGACGCGGGTCACGGAGCCGCTGGAAGCGGCGGAGTTCCGGGCACTCATGCTGGAGCTGCCGCAGAAGATGCGCGTCATCGGCATCGTGGCAGCTACGACGGGGCTGCGCATCAGCGAAGTCCTGGGCCTGAAGTGGATGGACATTGACTGGAAGACTTTGCAGATGGAGGTCACCCGGTCGGTCGTGGATGGCATCGTGGGGAAGTGCAAGACGGAGACTTCCCGCAGGCCGGTGCCCATTGACGAGTTCACCGCTGATGAGCTGTTGTCCTGGAAGGAGGAAACCTGCTACGCCAAGCCCGATGATTGGGTCTTCGCCAGCGAGAAAGTGCAGGGGAAAATGCCGCCTTGGACGGACACGCTGCTGGACCGTTTCCTGCAACCCGCCGCAAAGCGGGCCGGGATCACCAAGTGGGTCGGATTCCATTCCTTCCGACACACATACTCCACATTGCTCAAAGCCAACGGGGAAGATGTCAAAGTGGTGCAGGAGTTGATGCGCCACGCCAACATCTCTACAACGATGAATGTTTACACGAAGGCTCTGACACCCGCCAAACGCGAAGCGCAAAGCCGGGTGGTGGATGTTCTGATGGATCGTTCGCGGAAGGTAGTAGAAAACGCTGCGGAAGATGCAGCTTGAGAACCAACGTATCGAAAGCGTATCGCGTTTTTCTTGCCGATTCGCTATGTTGTTGAGTTTATTGGTGGACCTGATCGGGATCGAACCGATGACCTCTTCCATGCCATCACGACTTCCAGACCTAACTTACTGAAACTGCGTGGCACGGACCGCTTCCAGAACCACGTTCCAAGCGGGATTTTCCCCGTATTGGACCTTTTGAGGACCTCCGAAAAGAGCTCAAGAGAAAATCAAAATCCATGGAGAGGATACGCCAATGCGCGAGGAAAAGAATACGAATGGGCACAATTTTGAACCGTGGCTTGATAGTGAAGAATTAGCAAAGTTGCTGAAAGTGCATCCAGAGACGGTAAAGCGCAGGGCGCGTGCCGGCGAGATTCCCGGTCTCAAGTTCGGCAAACTCTGGAGATTTCGCGCCTCTGCCTTGGATTTTTATATCCAGAAGGCAATTTCGGGACAGAACTGATATGGGCTATTCCGTGGGTGGCTTGCCCTGTTATCGACAGTTGACCGCAGCGTTGGATCGGCCAGTCTTGCTTTCACGGTCAATTAGTTCCTGTAAGCCGACTTAGCAGAACTAATGCGTTCCCGACGCTCATCAGCCAGCTGAGAACAACTTCGTTCTGGTCACAGGCTGCATGGGTTTATTATTTTTACACCATCTTTAGGGGCCACAAGCACAACTGAATGTTGAGAACGAGGCACGTCCATGAAGTTTGAGAAGTTGAAGGAAGAGATAAAAGCCATCGCCGAGATCGCAGACTCCGTTCCCAGCACGTTCAAAGAACGCTGTTTCGAAATCCTCTTGGAAAACCTCCTTGCCTCAACTACACCCGAGTCAAAAAAGTCGGGACAGGAACTGCCGCCAGCGCCACCAGCAGGGCCGCAGAAGGAACCGACGCCGCCATCCGGTGAGAACGGCAGTTCCATTCCGACACCATCGCAGATCAAGGTTTTCATGGGGAAAACTGGGGTGACCGCTTCCGAACTCGGCAAAGTGATGATGTTCGAAGATGACACCGTGCACTTTGTTCAAGAGCCTCAAGGTAACAAGATCGCCCGTGGGCAGATCGAATGGGCCTTATTGCTGGCCCTGAAGAAAGGCATAGAGAAGAACGTAATTGAGGTCGACCCAGAGGTTGTGCGTTCAATCTGTCAGGAAAAGGGCTTCTACGACGGAACTAACTTCCAGAAGAATTTTAAGAGTGCTAATGCGACAAAGCTCTTCATGGGAGAGATGGAAAAGCAGGGAGCGGCCCAAAAGCTCAGCAGCGACGGCATGATTGAGCTAGGCAAACTCGTCAAGGAGTTCGCAGCTCGGACGGCCCAATGAAAAAGCCCATTCTTGAGAAGGTAGAGGTATTCAAGAGGGATCTTCAGGCTTTAAAAAAGGATGTCACTGCCCTAACAACGGCACAAGTGAATCGTAAGGCGATTCGCGATCAGGCCGACACTATAGCTACCTACTGGGTAGAAGAGTTGCGCAGCCCACTCGAACATAAAGCCAAGTTGCCCGCAGAACTTATTGAGCAGACAGCTGCTGATATGAAGCAACTCCATGTTCTCAGCCGGCCAAGTAATCTCAAAACGTCTTATTTAGCAGTTCTTAACCGAGTTCTTAGGAAGTTTGACGACAAGTTTGTATTGCCAATCAAGCAGAGCGCTACAGAGGTAGAGAGCATCTTCGACCTCGGCAAGCTCGTGCCGGGGCTGGCCAACCCTGATGAATCCGATTATCTGAAAGAGGCGATCGAATGTGCAGGATCAGGTCACAGACGAGCCGCTATCGTCATGGGTTGGTGTGCCGTCGTCGACAAATTTCAGCAAAAAATAATGCGCCTTGGACTCGACAATTTCAACGCGATGTCACGCCAGATAAGGGCGCAGACATCGGGCAAGTTCAAGCGTTGGAACAAAGAATTCGCCTGCACCACGCTGTCCGAACTTCAGACAGTGTTCGATACTGATTTGGTTGTGATTCTTGAAGGTATGAATCTGATCGATGGCAATGAAGCAGAGCGTTTAGAGGTGTGCTTCATGTATCGGAACCAGAGCGCTCATCCTAGTGCGGCTCCAATTGCAGACCCCAATGTTGTGGCCTTTTTTTCCGACATAAGCGCTATTGTTCTGCAGAACCCAAAATTCAATCTCTAGCATAATCGCGCGACGGAAGAGCCGAATCTTCGTTTCAACATCAACTCTTTAAGCTCGACAAACCACGCACGATGGCGTTGGATCCCGTGCTTGCCGGTCGTATAAATATGACCATGTCGAAGAAGGAACGCGAGCACCTGCTGACGGGCCCGCATCAGGTGCATGAATCCGCGTCCGTTTGGGCCTTCAACTCCGCTCCGAGATTTCATTGCTTACTCATTTAGATACCGACTGTCACAGGATGCTGCTGTTAGTAGCTCCATTTTTCAAATCAATTTAGGACGCCTCCATCGGAGCTGGGTGCGAAGCAACGAAGAGCATGAAGCGTTCCCCAAATGACGAGAGTTGAAAGACGCGTCGCGTTCCGTGTCGGAGCAGGAATGCCAGTTTCTGCTGATCGCTCGTATTCGGATCGGGTCGTAAGAACTGTTCGTTCACAAGTCCAAGACTCGCAAGACGCGACAGACTTCCTAAGACCTCTGGGCCGTACTCGATATGTTGGGTAAGTGGCAACCAACCCTTCAGGTAATTGTGATTCAAATTCTGCAAATCGGTAGGACTGATTGCACGAAGGGCGCGAATCATCAACTCTTTGTCATCGGTCTGAAATTCCTTTGCACCGCTATGTGCAAGCGCAGCCGCAAGCATTCGCAGCTTTTCTCGATCATGCGTCGTCCAGAGCTGTTCCTGAGCGAGCGCCAGTAACGTCTGAAATTCCTCAGAGCCGTAGAAGCTGTCATCCGGGATAGAATTACGAATCGCGTCGATTTGTTTTCTTAGTTCGACAAAGAGTTCAATCCACCGTCGTTGAATATTCTCTTTTGCACGGCCATCGAGCAAGCTCTGAATGGCTGCGCCAGCACCTGGAATGAAAGAGAGGATGCTGGCCACCGTAGCTCCGGTCAAATCACTCTCGATGCTTTTATTCAAATCCTGCTTGAGATGCTCAAGATGGACTTCAATAGGGTCGTCCATTTTCATACAGACTCCTCGCTCTGCATTGTGTGGGAAAACGTACGATCCGCCGATGTCGTTGAAGACCTCACGCCTGCAATCTCGCGCGTGAGACTGTGTACCATTTCTGCAAGTGCGATCACTCTCTCATCTTCTTCTTGTGTCGACCACGGCAAAACAAGGTTCCCATGCATCACGCTATTGCGCACCTTCTTCCAGGCATCTTCGTGATGCTGCTCAATGACATTCCTCCTTACGAGCTTGCGAAGGAAAGCCGGGACGCTGCTCTTGCTCAGCAAGCTGATCGAATCGAGAACCCTCGATCTCACCTGCTTGTCCCCCTTCCACGCAGAGACCACCGCTCTGATGCTTTCCAACTCAGCGGGAGGAATCTCGGTTTTCTCGTCTTCGGGTTGCATCAGCATCTTCGCAATGCCTTCAGCAGCACTCGCTAGCGTGAGACACCAAACCCAGCGCGACCCCTGTGATGCCTGGATGATCTCTTCATAAAATCGGGTCAGTCTGTGTGCTTCGAGGTTGGGGTGTCCTTCGTGATTTCGGCCCTGCGCTATGAGGGTGAGTAAGGCAGCATAGAGTTCCCAGAAACGCTTGGTAGTTGGCAGGAGTTCGGAAGCGAGAAGCGATCCAATAGACGCGTTGCGAAACGTCTTCGGAGACTGTTGGACTGAAACGAATGCGGAGCCATCGCCGAAATTCCGGGCCACTAAACGCGGGTAATGTAACTGTCCCATCAGAATTCGTAGCGGTTCGCCGAGCCAATTTTCGAGGAAAGGATGGGGAAGTTCGCTCGAAGTATTAGCTGTGAGCCAGAGCAAATCATCTTTGGCGTCCTGTTCGAATTGAATGTGCGATCCAAGAAGCTGTAAAGCGTGTCGGCCTACACGCCAACTGCGGCTAATCTCCTCGTCTGCGATGGTATGAACCGTCAGCATTGGCACAGTCATAGGTATGTGAAAGCCAGGTTGAAATAAGAGTTCGACACCGGCATCGGGTGATACCCAGTCGCCCGATACGAAAGTAGTCAGAGAGCGAATGGAACCTGTTACCAGCGCGCCTGCCTTTGACGCTTCTTCGACGCGAGGCAGCAGCCAGCCACCGGCCCACTCCGTGCCCTCAAAATCCGTCGCGAATAACCGGAACTGATCGCGCATTTCATAGGGGTTGGCATGTGCCAGATGAAGCTTGATTAAGCCATCGCTGTTTTCTTGGGGCGACACAAACATCCGAAATTCGGTGATTGTACTGCTCTTGAGTTCGATTCGCCCCGGCCCTACAAAGACAGGCGGTTCGGAGTCTCGACCTGTCATTAAGCGTATTTCAGAACATTCGATATAGTGCGGGGTTTCCGTCAAACAGGTTTTCCAATGATCGAGAGTTTTCATGAATCCTCATGCTTCTGCCTGCAGCTCTTCGAATCGACTTCTTCGTATCCTTAATTATTAAGGATTCTGTTGTTCTACGGCACCCGTCCACGCCCTTGGTTTTTACAACGCCACTGTGCAAACGCAGGGTACCAAGCCAAAATCCTCGATTTACAGGCGACAGATTTCTGCCGAATCCGGCTGAGATCTGGAAATCAAAGTTTCAAGGTTAGGTAGATTTGTATCACCGATTTTCGCTCGATGGTAACAAGCCAAAGCGCTCATTGATAAGCACCTGATGACGGCGGAAGTTAAACTAACCCCATGATGGGGGGCGAGACCTCGATGGTCAGGTAAATTAAGCATGAGGAATCGGAGATCTAGCCGAAAGCTAGCGGAGAGGAACTAACGAATCCTAGAAGTGGATATTTGTTTTGTGACGTTGGAACAGGAGCCAAATGCAGAGCGAACCGATTCGTCCGTATTTCAATAAATCGATCGAGCAACTCGAAGGCTTATTCGCGCTACCTGGACTTGATATCAATGTGCTTCGCTCGCTGGAGGAGGAACTTCGATGCCGAACGACCGCACGGGCTGCAAAATTGCTTGTACGGGTACGGGAGGCATTGGAGGGACAAGAGGTTCTCTCGCCAGTTGTAAAAACGATCCTTCAAGCATCTCAACTGCAGGCAGGTCGATCAGCCCCACCAAATGGCCACGCTCTAAACGATATCGGAATACCTGCTTTGGAAGGCCTCGGAAAGATACCTTCGATCCGGCTTCCCAAAGAGCGCAATGAGCCAGTAGGAATTGTTGGGACATGGATTGCGCTGGAAGCGCTGTCACCACAAACATACCGCCGTCCGGAGGATCTGGTATCCGGCGATCGAGGATGCATTACTCGTCTCTCAGAAGGACACCTGCCATGGAATTTAGGTGAACGCTCGCGCCCTAATCGCCAACTCTACTATCAAGTTATTCTCGGTTCGGTGTCGATGGCACCCGCAACCGCAGAACTAATTAGAACGTTTGGTAGTGACGAAGAGATGGAACGACGCCCAGTTGCGGAAAAAGCTGCGTTAGCCGCAATCCTGGTAGATAGGAATGGCATTGTTTTAGAAGAGAATGGGATCGCTGTCTCAAGCTTCGCCTGGGCACTGCCCCTTGCACTAAAGAAAAGACTCGATAGTTTGGGTGCATGGCCGAATATTGAGTCAAAACTGTTAGAGAAGCTCGATGCGATTGTCCGACGCTTCGATCCCGACGGGACCCCACTTCCACTCGATTTTCTGACGCTTGACCGAGCATATCGTTGGCTTGTCGCGCAATGCGACTTACCGGTGCAGCTGATCGAACCGCCGTCATTTGCTCTCCGCATTTATCACTACTACAAAGCGAAGAATCCACCTGAAGTGTCTCTGCTGAATTCTTTTTTCCTCCGTGATCTCACCCGTGCCTCGAAGCTCTTGGAACAGAATGCTCTGCCTGCTGGGTTGCGGAGCTATCTCGGTATTGATCGACCGACAAAGGTCATTGATCTCCTTGCTGACCGCATGGCATTGGAGAACGTGATCACCCCTGCCATGATGCCTTATGCGAAGTGGCCCGCACCTGGTGGTCATCCGTTGGTGATGTTGCAACAGGCCGCAGTCAATGTGGCCCGCGCGGAGTTGGGTCGCAGCGAAGGCATTTTGGCTGTGAATGGACCACCCGGGACAGGAAAGACAACTCTGCTGCGGGATATTGTTGCCGCATGTGTGCTTGACCGGGCTTTGGCGATGGCTTCGTTCGAGGACCCCGAAAAAGCATTCACTGCTTCCGGTGAGCGCGTCTCTCTTGGGGAAAAGGCATTCTTCAATCTTTATAAGCTTGATCCAAACCTCAAAGGTCATGAGATCTTGGTCGCCTCCAGCAACAATAAAGCTGTCGAGAACATAAGCAAAGAGCTGCCGGCAGAGAAGGCGATCGGACGGTCAATAAACGATCTGAAGTATTTCAAATCAGTGAGCGACCTGATCTATGGCCAGCGTGGGAGGGCAGAGGACGACGAGGAGCGGATTACTCATGAGCCACTTGAAACCTGGGGCTTGATTGCCGCAGTGCTAGGGAACGCCAAAAATCGTGCCGCTTTCCAACAAACGTTTTGGTGGCACGAAGAATATGGTTTTCGAATCTATCTGAAGGCCGCCAAAGGAGACTCTGTGCTCATCGAGACTAAAGACCCCGATACGGGGAAAGTCATCGAACGGAGACAACCTGGTGTAGTCCTAGCAGAAAACCCACCATCGCCGGAGATTGCGCGAAGCAATTGGAAAAAAGCGAGAACACACCTTCTGGATCTAAACAGCACGATAGAAGCTGAGCTGAAGAGTTTGGAGGAGGTGAGAAACGTTTGCCTGCGATTATCGAAGGCTCGTCTCAATCTGGAAGTGGAGGAAAGCGCCTTGGCAGAATTGACTGCCGAGCAGAGGGCTCTAGAGGCGACCGTAGCAAATCTGTATACCGATCTTGAAAATGTCTCGCGCGAGCATCGCCAGCACATCCTTGCAAAGGATCAGCATAGAAATGTACGCCCCGGCATGCTGGCACGACTCCTCCGATCGAAACAGTGGAACACCTGGGCCGCAGCTAATGCACCGTATGTTGCGGCGGCAAATACATCGAAAGAACAACTTGCGGTTTCAGAGAAGTCGCATCAGGAAGCTGTATCTGCTTTAGAGAAGTCGAAGGAAGAGATTCGAGGCAAAGAGAAGAGCTTAGCTTTATCGCGAAAGCAAGTAGCCGAGCTTGAACGATCCGTAGACTCCCACCGAAGTGTTTTGGGAGATCGCCTCGTGGACGAGGTTCTTTTCCAAAAGGGCCACGAAATCTGGAACAGCACTTCGCCGTGGGTGCCAGACAGCCTACATCGCAAAAGGGAAGAAATCCTTGCAGCGGCCCTGGCCGTTCACCGGGCATTTATCGATGTATCTGCTCAGAAGATGCTCCACAATCTAAGCGTCCTCATGAGTGTTTTCTCTTCTGGGCCTCTACAAGATGAAGGGCAACGAAACCTTTTGGGGGATCTGTGGTCCACTCTATTTCTTGTTATCCCGGTTATCTCAACAACATTTGCATCTGTTGATCGCATGCTTGGCAATCTACCTGCTGGAAGCATCGGTTGGCTACTTATCGACGAAGCAGGACAGGCACTGCCACAGGCTTCTGTAGGCGCCATTATGCGTGCCAAACGTTCGATCGTTGTCGGCGATCCATTGCAGATTCCTCCTGTCGTCACATTGCCTGAACGGCTCGGTGCGGAGATATGTAGCTTCTTCAAGATGGATAAGCCCGTCTGGAGTGCTCCGGAGGCTTCAACTCAGACCTTAGCGGATCGTGCATCGAAGTTTCAGGCGGCATTCCGCTCAGACCTGGGACCAAGAAAAGTTGGGGTTCCACTCCTTGTGCATCGCAGATGCCAAGAGCCAATGTTCGGGATATCCAATCGCATCGCATATGACGGGCAGATGGTCCATGCTACAGGCGCGTCGAATACTGGGGACATCGGAATGGTATTGGGAGCATCGCAGTGGTTCGACATCGATGGGGATGCGGATTCAAAATGGTGTCCAGACGAAGGGAGGGTGGCCCTATCACTCTTAAAGAAGATTGGAAGTGCGGGGGTTCTTAACCCCGATGTCTTTGTTATCACTCCATTTCGGATCGTTGCTCAGGAAATGCGACGTCTGCTAGAGACCGACCATTCATTGCTGACAACTTTACAGTCTTGGGAACAAGAATGGACAATGAACCGCATCGGGACGATTCACACCTTCCAAGGACGTGAGGCAGACAGTGTCATCCTCCTTCTCGGCGCGCCGAAAGCCGCACAGAACGGCGCACGAAGTTGGGCTGCAGGTACTCCGAATATTCTCAACGTCGCAGTGTCTCGCGCGAAGAACAGTATTTATGTCGTCGGTTCTTACGGCGCTTGGTCAGGGGTGGGGTACGCTCGTGAACTGGCTTCAGCACTACCGCGCTATCGATGGTCACGTTGAGTAGGCGCTCGATTCCCCTGACCTGGATCGCTCTTATTGGACCTTCAGAGGACTCTTGAGCAGGAACTTGAGACTTCCAATCTACAGAATCTAAAGGCGAAATGTTCCTTGTGAAGTGTTTGCTCGCTTCCTGCTAATCACGACTTCCAGATCTAACTTACTGAAACTGCGTGGCACGGACCGCTTCCAGAACCACATTCCAAACGGGATTTTACCCGTATTGGACCTTTTGAGGACCTCCGAAAAGAGCTCAAAAGAAAATCAAAATCCATGGAGAGGATACGCCAATGCGCGAGGAAAAGAATACGAATGGGCACAATTTTGAACCGTGGCTTGATAGTGAAGAAGTGGCAAAGTTGCTGAAGGTGCATCCAGAGACGGTGAAGCGCAGGGCGCGCTCTGGCGAAATTCCCGGTCTCAAATTCGGCAAACTCTGGAGATTTCGCGCCTCTGCACTGGATTCTTATATCCAGAAGGCAATTTCGGGGCAGAACTGATGCGAGCTACTCTGTGAACGACTTGTCCTGTTATCGCAAGTTGATCGCAGCGTTGGATCAGCCCGTCTTGCTTCCATGGTTAATTAGTTCCTATAAGCCGACTAATGAGATGGTCCGCCGCTGTAACCTTCCGCTGAGGCGGAGGATATAAGCAGCGGTTTTCAGAGGAGGATCATCGGCATGCAGATTCGTTCGGTAGGCATCGACCTGGGCAAGACGACGTTTCACCTTGTTGCGTTGGGAGCATCGGGCAAGGTGCTGGTGAAAAAGAAGTTCACACAGAAGCAGTTGCTGGTGTTCACGGCGAACATGCAGACCTCACTGATCGGTCTCGAAGCCTGTGCTGGTGCGCACTTTCTCGGTCGAGCCCTGAAGCAGCAAGGCCACGATGTGAGATTGATCGCGGCTCAGTTCGTGAAGCCTTTTGTGAAGTCCAACAAGAACGACTTCGTGGATGCGGAGGCTATCGCCGAAGCCGTCGAGCGCAAGAACATGCGTTTCGTTCCGATCAAGACGGACGACCAACTCGACCTCCAGGCGATGCACCGGATTCGTGATCGGCTTGTCTCCCGGCGCACAGCAGTCATCAACCAGATACGTGCCTTTCTGCTGGAACGCGGCATGGTCTTTGCACAGAAGCCGGCGAAGCTGAAGGCTGCGATGGCCGATGTTCTCGAGAACGGAGACAACGCGCTGACGCCGATGATGCGTAACCTGATCGGCATGCTGTGGGACGAGTGGAAGACCGTCGAAGAGCAGATCGACGACCTGACCGACAGGCTCGAACAGATCGCTGATAGCGACGCGCGTTGCTGCCGCATCCGGCAGATCCCAGGCATCGACCCCATCGTGGCAACCGCTATCGTTGCCGCCATCGGCAACGGCGCTGCATTTCGCAAGGGACGAGACTTTGCCGCTTGGCTCGGCCTTGTTCCGCGACAGTACTCCACCGGGGGCAAGGCTAAGCTGCTCGGCATCAGCAAGCGAGGCGACATCTACTTACGCAAGGTACTGATCCACGGAGCCCGCGCTGCTGCGATGCGTATAAAACGAGATCGCTTCCCGATCGGAGCATGGATGAATGCGCTCGAAGCCAGAGCGCCACGCAACGTGCTGGTGGTCGCTATGGCCAACAAGCTCGCGCGTGTCGCATGGGCTGTGCTGTCCAGCGGAGAAGACTATCGGCCTGGAGTAATCGTGGCCGCCGCATGAGATAGAGCGGAAAAGACGCCTGCGGCTTGGAAGCGCTTCGCGCTCCCACTTTCCCGCTCTTACGACGACGACTTTCCCCACAAAGGTCTGCAATGGAACAGTAAGGACGAAAGAACAGTCACAACAGCGTGCCCGCAACCTGATACCGATAATGGTCCTAAACGACCGACCGACTTGTAAGGACAGGCACGCAGCGGAACTCATCCTGGCCAGGAGCAGCGGCTCCATCAAAGGCCGAATACATTGCCGCAGACTTGTCTTCTCGCCCAAACTAACCCTTGCAGTCGCGCGGCGGACCATACATATCGATACCAATCCGCTCTCGATGCGAGACTCGGCGATTTGGTACTCATTGACAAAGCGACTTCGGGATTGCTCGCGCTAAAGGCGCTCATCGATAGCCACATTTGGGAAAACCGGGACAAATGGAATGTAATAGGGCAGTCGAAGCCGTTCCGAAACGTATTAAGAACATTCCGTCTGTCACCAAATCTCCCAGTTCATTTCTTCGGTTGAGTTGACGGCTCAGCGTTGGTGATAGGCGTTGGTGGCGCGAGTTGCAGGAATTTCGTTCCCTCTGGAGTTAAAACAGAAACACCACCGCGACGCAATTGACTGATCTCTCCCTGCCGCAGACTCGTGAAAATGAGGCTCTGAAAAGGAGCCTTTTTGGCTAGCTCTTTGCTCAGAAAGGACAAGAAGCGTTCGCGGTGCTTCGGATCGGGATTTTGTTGCAGCGGCTCATCGAGCACCACCACGCCTGGATGAAGTCCCAGCACGTCGTGCGAGGCGCTGGCCAATGCGAGAGTGTAAGCCGCAATGAGTCGGGATTGATCGCTTGCGGAGCCAAGCGAGCGCAGGCGCTTCTGGTTCAGCATTGGCGTGTACTGCTCATTGAGAGACACGGAGTTACGATTGTCCAGCGAGACGGCACTGTGTCCAAAGGCAACCAGGTAGTTCCGGAGAGCCTCGGTAAAAGCTGCCTTTCTTGATCCAAAATCTGCGGAGACCCCTGCGCGGATCGTTGCGGCCTTCGCCTCATTCACCCAACTGTCCAATTCAGATTGCCAAAATCCGATGTTCTTCTCAGTTTCAAGCGTCCTATCGATAGCTCGCTCAGCGGAGGCCAGTTCCGCAGCAGTCTGTGCAAGTTTCTCTCGAACTGTACCCACGGCGTCCGTGACGTTCATGAGGGCTCTTTCCGCCTCACGAAACTCCATGCTCACCTCCTGTAACTCTGAATAGATAGTCGCTAAGGTGACGCGCATGGAAGCAAGGTTTCTGGACAACAGATCCCGATCCCGGCGAAGGGCCTCAATGTGATTCTCCACGGATTCCGTCGATTGGGAACTCAGCGCAAACGTAGCAGGATCAAGCTCGCGGTGACATGTGGGGCATTCGATGTGATCGATGCGGCCAATGCCGAGGGTCTTCAATCGGAATAGATTTTCGGCCGCACCCAAACGGCTTTCAAGGCTCTCAAGAAGAATCTCAGTTTGCTCAATCTGCGCACGAGACGTCGCACTGTCATCATTGAGCTGATGACGGCGGCGTTTCAATTCGATTACCCGCTGAGACGCCGAGATCGGAGCGGAGACATCTTCGACATCGATAGGAGCTTGCGTCAAGACGCGACGTAGAGCATCCACACGTTCCCGTAATCGGGCCAAGTCTTTAGCAATGTCCACGTCAAATTGTTGCAGCAGCACTGCCTTCAGATCGAAGGCTCCCCAACGGGTTATCAAGTCATTGATCGAACCATTCGCCGTGAGCTCGATGCGCCATCCGTGAGATATCAATCCATTCACAATACGCTCAGCGACAATCCGGGCCTTCTCTTTGAGGCCGCTGGTTATCTGAGCCGATCTCAACTGGTCGAATCGAGCTCTCGTTGCATCGAGGCCGCCAAGCAGGTACTCGACTGCGAACTCACCGATTTGTTGCTGACCATACCGGGTCACTTGAAGCGACTGGATGTCAGTCCAACCTTCATCCTGGTCGATATAGAAGAGCGGCAGGAGATTTTCAGCGTAGATTTCAGCTTCGGCTCCTCTGAAGGTGACGGTCTTCTGATGGGGCCAACCTATCCATCGGAAGAAGAAATTCTGGAAACCGCCGGCTTCATCCACCATCGTCTGGTAGCGTGCCGAGAACTCACTCTTTCGCACTTCACCTGTCTGCGAGATTTCCTCTGCGACGATCCGCGTGCAGTCGCCTTTGATTGCGCGCGTAAGTCCGAGCCGTCGTCCATCCCTATGTTTCAACGTGATGGAGCATGTAGAGCCAATCACGGGAACAGACGGCTTATCGCCTAAGTCGATCTCGTCGCGAACGGCGAGAGGAAAGCACGCAGGGTCATTGTCTGGAAGACCGAACACGGCCTCCGCACCAAGGCACCAAGCTATCGCGGTAACGCTCAAGGATTTGCCAAAAGCGTTATCGGCAGAGATCACTTGAAGACCAGTTTTGAAAAGCAAAGCTCCTGAGAACTCCCCGAGCTCCGATGTGCCGGCAACTTTGATTTCTTCGAGAGTAATCACCAGCCCTCCAGCATATCGTTGGTAATGACAATCTCACTGAGCGACCGAATCGTCTCCTGCTCGGTCGTGAAGAGTCCAGCCTTCACGGCCTCATCGAAGATGCTGTCCAGTCCACCCTCTTGTAGGTTTTCTGCAATCTGTCCCTTTTGCTTGTAGAGCAATCCAGCCGCAACGAGGTAATCAATAATGCCGTCATGCATTCCGTCGCTGAGAAAGCCACGCCGCAACGACTGCGATGATTGGAGAGACTGTTGCACATCTTTCCGCGTGGCGCTCCAGTTCTCGACCATGCCTACGAGCCAGGGTCTCATTGCCACAAACTGAAAGAGGCGCAGCTTGTTCGACGCAATCTTTCGAAAGTCTCCTTCTAGACGGCCAATGGTATGCAGACAGGCTGCGATCACGAAGGTGCGATATTGCAGGTCGTAAACGGACGACGGCGCGCTACGCTGAGGATTCGCGTAGGGCCTTGCGTTCGTACCTCCGAGGAGTTCGGACAGAATCTGCGATTCAGTTGGCATTCGCGCCTCCTGGACGGCCCCAACCTATCGAACACTCGCCGATAAGGCGTGCAACCTCGCCTGCGGCGATGTCATCGAGCATTGCCCCATACAGCGAACCGAACTCGATCGAAAGGATCTCGTTCGCGATCTCCTGTGCTCTCCCGAGTTCGGCTTCCGGTTTCGATGACCCGATCATCAGTGCAGCGATCCTTGTGACGATTCGGCTCCGGCTAGTCTCCAGTGCCTGATGCAGACCCGGCATTGTCTCGTTCAGCCGGATATCGAAGGCGAGCGCCGTCCGCCACTTTGTGAGGTATTGGTCAACGAGGCTCGAAATGGCTTTAAGTTGATCGGGGCGCATCTCACGAAGAAGCGCCATCTTCTCGTCGAACGTCTTCGGATTCTCGATGACAACCGTCTTTGCCGCTTCTTGTACGGATTGGTAGAAGTTCTTTTGCTGCGCACGAACCAAGGTCATCTCATCGACGGACCAGCGATTTGCGAGCTCGTTGGGGCCGAGAATAGCGACCGTTGCATTCGCGTCGACATAGCTCATCGCGCTGAGCGCTTTGTACTCAGCAAACGCGGTATGGATCGGGTTGATCACACGATGGCTTTCAAACCAGTTCACAATGAGGTCGATATGAATAAGCTTCTGCCCTGTGGGAAGGACCGTACTCATTTCCGCATTGAGGCAAGGCGTCAAAACCTTCTTCTGAAACTGCAACTCAAAGATCTTCTGAAGGTCTTCTTTGAACTTGTCGATGATTGCCTTCTCGATGCTGCGATTCTGACGGTATCCCTTGAGCTCCGGACCGTAACAACAATAACCCTGTCGCCCTCCGTGAGAGAAACCGTCAAGGCCCGCGTCGCCGAACGGTTTGGCGGGGATATTTTGGAAACCCAATACGACACTTTGGAGACGTGCACACACCTCCGCCTGGAACGCGTTTCCAGTGAGCGAAGTCAATGTACTTGCATACAGCTCAACGTTCGAAGCCACGTTTTGGATTGCCTCAAAGAAGGTGCAAACATTATAGCGAATTTTAGCACCGAGATTGCCCCATCCCTTTGAAAGAACAGCAGCTAAGTCACTGAATTGCCATCTGTCCGTCCCTGATGCTGGTCCTAAACGAAAAATGACGACGTTCGGCAAATGAGCCATATACCATCCTGTTATATTCGCCTTATCTTCGCCATCAAGCAGGTGGGGCTCTAGCATGGCACTGCCGTCTAAGGTCATGTCGGATGAAGGCTTACCGCGCTTTTGATTTGAATCTCACCTGATGAGAACAGGCCAAAGCACGTTTCCAGGATTTCCGGCGACTGGAAACGCGCCTCGGCGATTTTGCGCCAATCCAGAGTCACTACTGGCGGGAAGGGCGTTTATCAGGATCAATGTTCTGGATCGGCTCAGATATTGTTCGACGGGTGCATTGGCCTAAAATTACTGGTCTAGGACACCCTGAGCTATCTGGCCAGTTGAGCAGGCAGCAAGGCATTGTGCCTCACCAGCTAACTGTTCTCAATGCGGCACAAATCATCCCGGAGGATGATTGCTGTGCCCACAAAGTAGCTCATGTGCCAGAGCGAGAAGTACAACTTCTGCAGAGATATTCTTTACAATGAAAGCTTTGGAGGACCTTCAGTGTGGCTTGCGAGCGTGGAAAAGCAACACCTGATGCCAACACAAAACTACGCCTATTCGCGGATTCGGGTGGTTTTTGTCAAAAGCCGGACTGTAACCGCAACCTGTTTGAAGATACGGGATCGACCGTGATTCATGTGGCAGAGATAGCTCACATCTTCGCTGCGATAGATGGCGGTCCTAGGACGAATGAGAAGTTGTCTGCTACCGAACGTGGAGCATACGGAAATCTAATTCTCCTTTGCTCCAATTGCCATACGACTGTGGATAAGGCCTCCGCGGATTATCCAGACAATCTGATCAAAAAATGGAAGCGAGATCACCAGCTTCGGCTTGAGTATATTTTCGGTGCTCGTGCTTTCTCATCGCGTGCTGAGGTTCGCAATTTTATCGAGCCTTTGCTAGCCGAAAATTCGTTTATCTTCAAAACGTGCGGGCCAGACCTTCCTTATCGCGACAACCCTGAAGCTGAGCTTGCCGCCGCTTGGCAATCGAAGGTAAAGAGTAGGATCATTCCAAATAATCGCAGAATTCTTGCGTCGTTGGATAAGAACCGCTCCCTGGCTACCGCCGATGAACTGCAAGTGCTTGAGCATTTCCGACAGCACATTTTTGATTTGGAGGCGAGGCACCTGACGAGTGAGGCGAGCGCTGGTCAGTTGCGTTTTCCGCCTGAGATGGCAGAAATGATGGAGAACTGAAGAATGTCTTTCAGCGCAATTTCATCAACTACGTGGGTTGCAGATAAGATCAAGGACTTAGTAGATGTCGATGAGGTCGATATCAAGGGTCGACACCTGTTGGTTGTTAAACGTATAGCGACACCAACTTTCAAAGCCGCAGTAATATCGAAAAACGTCGTTGAAGCGGACGACATTCAATCACTCTTCGAGGCTTACACAGATATCGACATCGTTGTAAATGTGCCGAGCCAGGCAAAATGGTCAGAAGGTGCGGTGCGTCTTTGTCTCGATGCCGGTATCGCGTTTGGCGGTATGTCTGCGATTACTTCAGCGATTGACAAGCACATCAAAGACGTTCGAATTTACCCCGGGAAGGAACTCGACTTCGTCGAGGGAGGATTGAGACAACATTCTCGAGTTTCTGAATTTATTAGAGATGATGAGCGTTCGTACAGAGTGGAACGTATTGGTCTCCCGGCGATCCGCGTTGTTGTATTAAATGACTACGAGCTTACCGCAGAGCTTGTGAGAGCAGCGAAGCTCAGATACGGAAACTTCGACGTGATTTTGATGAATAATCCAAACGGGAAACCGACAAAGCCCGCGGACCAAGTAGCCAAGCATCTTAACATTCAGATTCTTTATTGGGGGCAATTCCTCGGTTGGTTGAACCGATAATGAACCGTGATGGCGACATTCAAGCTGTTCTTGAGATTGCGAGAAAAGTCTCAACGGAAATCCATGGACTGACATGGTACGGATTCGGATCCTGTTTCTTGAGAAAAGCCGATTATAACGATGTAGACGTGCTGGTCATTTGTCGTTCCGTCGATGATGCAATCGCGGTCAGAAACCACGTAGAAAGAAATTTGAATACCGGAATTCTCCACCTGATAGTGATGACCTATGAGGAGGAGAAAGAGACACAATTTGTGACACGTCAAACATGCGTTCCCTTCAACGGGCTGTCTCGTGTGGGACTGGCCAATTCATCAATGATGGATGAATAAAGATCGCTGCTCGACTCATAGGGAGTCGATTGGTCCTCATAAGTCGGCATAGCGGAAGTAATCCCGCTCCACGATTCGAAGCAGACCCGGCTCAATGAGTGCATTGGCGATTTACCGCATATCGAGCCGAGAGCAGTATGATCGAGACATCCAATGATCAGCATAGGCTTATTTGACATTACGGAGAACGATCTCTTGGCTCTCATCGCCAACGGGGTGAGTGAAAGCCGCAGCCTGGATTACAAACGCGAACTGCCAAGGGGTAATGACGAAGGCAAAAGGGAGTTTTTAGCAGATGTTTCTTCCTTTGCGAACACAGCAGGCGGGGATTTGATTTTCGGAATTGAAGAGGAAAAGGGGCTTCCGACAAAGATAGTTGGCATAGAGACTGCTGATGTGGATGCTGAGTTGAGGCGGCTTGATAGTATTCTCGCGTCGGGCATTAGTCCACGAATCAAGTATGAACTGAGAGCAATCCCTCTGAACGATGGGAATGCCGCAGTCATCCTTCGTATGCAACGGAGCTGGCTTGGACCTCATCGGGTTGTCTTCAAGAGCCACGACAAGTTTTACGGGCGGAATTCCGCTGGCAAGTATTCGCTCGACGTGACAGAACTTCGAACCGCCTTCAATCTGTCGAGGACTGTAAACGAACGCATACGAGCCTTCAGGACCGATCGAGTCATCGCGCTAATGAACAATGACACTCCGATCCCATTCACAGACACGCCCAAAGCCGTTTTGCACTGCATTCCAGTCGAATCCTTCGCCAGTCAACCAGTTTTCGATGTACTTCCGCTTTATGACGATCCCCGATCTCTGCCGGTAATAGGTTCAACGGTCTGGGAACGACGATTGAATCTGGACGGCTTGATGTCATACAAACATGGCTCTCCATGTGCCGCGTACACTCAACTGTATCGTTCTGGGATTATCGAAGCGGTCAGCGGAGAGATCGTAGCAAAACAGTACAAAGAGTGGACCGTGATCCCGAGCCGCGCCTTCGAAAGTTATATCTTTCAATTTCTGCCTCAGTGCATACGCATATTGCAGCAAATTGGCGTGACTGCCCCGGTCCTTTTCGGGCTTACCCTTACTAAGACTCGTGGCATTTCTATGGGTACCGACGCCCTGGATTGGGGTATGTCCTACCCGATTGCGCAGAACTCAGTTGTCCTCCCCGAGGTCTTGGTAGAAGATCTCTCAATGCCGGTTGGAAAAATCCTCAGGCCTATCTTCGATCTGGTTTGGAATGCGTGCGGATATCCTCGTTCTGAAAACTTTGACTCGGAAGACAATTGGATTACTCGGTAGCTTGGACGGAACACTGCTTCGGCTGTAACAAAGTCGGACAGAGTTTCGACTGGCGCCAACAGGGCTTACCGCCCACCGAGTGAGGGACTGCCCAGCAGCGTGTCAGTTTGCGACTCGGCGATTTCGCATAAACCGAGATCCTGCGGATCTGGCCACCGTTTTGCCGAAGCAGAGCGCGTTGTTCGGTACTAATCCGAGCTGATAGTTCTGATTCACCTACGCCACAGAGAGGCGTTGGTCTTTCTCCGCACGTTGGTGTTACGTCTGCCTTCACCTCATGGAAACCAAGAACGCTTCTGTGCTTTCGCATACCGCAAGTTGATCATCCAAGGCTTGAATGTAATGCTCAGATTTACTTATTGCGCTCGGATTCGACTTATCAACTAATGCCAATATGCGCGCCTTCATATCGGTTATCCATTGGCGGACGTTCCGGTTCGATTGCCGCTCTTTCTCAATATCAAATTTGTGTCCGAACATATCTCCAATGATGAATGAATGCTGCAAGGCTTGGAATGGAAAAAGCGCCACAAGGTCTCGATCTCTTTTCACAAAACGACGGAATATCTCTTGAACACACTTGTCACACTGGTCAATGTAGATGGACACTGCTGAATCGATCTCAACAAAGGGAGTACCGCGCTCATCAGCATTTCGTGTGAATACAGCGACATTGCTCTCGCTCGCATAGGCTCTCTGATAGCCAGTCCCATAAAACTGAGTATCAGAGTGAGATATCATGCCTCGAGTGATGTAGCCCCTACACATTACGCCTTTCTGCATTAATGAAAAAACGAGCTGCCAGCAATGATGCAGAAGATTGATTATGCCAGCAGGAGACACTTCGCTCGACACAATTACGCAGTCCGAAATTTGCGTGGCTCTAAAATTGAGATTGCGTTGAATGCACTTGCTCATTGGGCAAACCGTGGGTCCATCTTGTTCAAAGCGTAGTCGAGCTTGCACAGAACCACTGGCTCTCAGAACTGCAATGACTTCTAAAAGCAGACTGTCGCTTTTCCCTTCGGCTGCTTCCACCATGCTTTTGAAGCCCAGTACGTCTATATAGGCAATAAACTTATCAGCGAACTCGATTTCCAGCATCTTGGCATATTCTTGACTCAATTGCCCCCCCGTCTTCCACCCTATTTTAGCTGGGCGACTCATTTGCTAGACCGTGGATCAGTTCCGATACAGCTTCCTGGAGTTAACATCAATGATCATCGTAGGTAGCGTGAGATGTTACTCGGGAGCCTACGCTAGAGATGTGTGCTCAGTCCCCTAATCACGGCACAAGAGTGACGGGTGGAGCGAATTGACAGACTCTGAATGATCCAGAATGGAAGGATGGTTTTTAAACGTGGGGTTCTTCAAGGGTTATTGCACACTTGACGATGCATTTGCGCTTTTGATGGAGGCGAAGGGCCTACCCATGACTGCCAAAACATCGGTTCGTTTGCGCAGATTATTCCGATCATCCATCATGTTGAGCTGGATCGCGCTTGAAGACGGACTTGATGATGCCATAGATGACTGGAGCAGTGCAGGAAAAACATTTACTGGGATTCCGACAGGTTTGAAGCGTCGTCTGATATTTGTGCTGTCTGCCATTGATGCTTCGCCTTTGAACGAACCTGAATTTGATCGCTTGAGAAGTATTCGGAACTGCCTTGCCCATCCTAAAACCGCGCGAATTGACGATGAGCTAAGTATCGAGATTGCGAGGCAGACCTTTGAGTTGTGTATTGCGACGCTTCGGGCGTTGAGCCCATTTCGAATCGTCTGCCCGGCGGACCAATCTGATCTATCGCTCACTCACGAACTGACCGTCCGGGTGCATGAAACGCCTCTGCCGAATAAATCTGCCACGTCTCGAAAGGTTATGCCGTGATTGCAGGAGCCCGCTGATCCTTCGCTTTGTTCCTGAATTGGCGACGACAGGCCGATGTACTCATTAAGCATGGGTTTGATCCGACGTCGAATCATTAGTCCCGAGAAACGCCCTTCGCGGAAGCGATTATTGGGATTTTATGGGAATTTACCGGAGCAACGATCAAATCAGAAATTGTTGATTTGATCGTTGCGGGGGCCTGCAACGTCACGAACTTGCTCGTGATTCCATTTGAGAGACCCCTAACTGAGTCTGCCGCATGAATGCCGCTCAGCGCAGGCCTACAGGTGTGCCTGCTTCTTTCGCAGGACAGAGACCAGACTGTCGCCTTGGAGTTCCTCTGGAGCTACCACAATTCGCTTTGTCTCCAACGCCTTCAGAAGCTCGGATTCCAAAAGCGACCGTCGCTGCTCTTTGTCTTGGCGGATCAGATTGCGGATGAACTCGCTCGGCGTGCTGAAGTCGCTTGAGGCTACTCGCTCTTCTACATAGGCCTTTAGGGAATCGGGAAGCGAAATGTTGAGGGAGGTCATAGGTATGCCCTCATCTTATGACAATTTATGAAGGTAAGTGCAATACATTCAATGAAACTTGAACCGACTTTTGATTGAGAGGCGCGCCATCAGCCGTGATTGCTTGCATGGCTGGGCTGGATACGATCTAGGGAAATGACCGCTCCAGCCCATCGCAGGCTACAGAATGTTCAGCTTTTCCAAGGATGCTAGTCCAAGGCCTTCGATAACGCCGCGTTGAATGGGAGCAATCGCTTCGTTCGCGGCATCCGATCCGAAAGGCAGACCAACTACCACGCGGTTCGGCCTCTGGCCGGCGGGAGTTGCGAGCAACTTCTCGATTGCATCCGCAACATCCTGCGGATTGGGCTTCTTCTCCTCGAAGATGCTGACGAACGCCTTCAGAATGTTGCCAGGGATTTCAGCGACCTGGCCGTAGAGTCCAGCACGCTCGCCATCCGCAGGCTGCTGCGCGGCGGCATACATGTTTGTCGGATAGGCGCTCGGCTGCACAAGCACAACATCAACACCCAATTGGGACAGCTCATAGCGATAGCTGTCGCTCATCGCTTCCACCGCCTGCTTGGATGCACCATAGAGGCCGAAGAACGGAAGAGTGACCCTGCCAAGAATCGAGCCAACGTTGATGACGAGGCCGGAACGGCGAGCCCGCAGGGTAGGCAGCGTTGCGCGAAGAACTCGTTGAATGCCGAACACATTCACCTCGAACAGATCGCGCGTCTGCTCGGGGGTGAACGTCTCCGAAACTCCTGCTGAGGCGATTCCGGCATTATTGATCACCACGTCAAGCACGCCATTGGACTTTTCAAGCAAATGCGTGACCGCCAGATTGACGCTCCTGTCGCTGGTAACGTCGAGCTCGACAACTTCGATGTTCTGGCTCTTGAATTCGTCAGCGACCTGTTTTCTTGCTCCCGAGACGCTTCTGAATCCAGCAAACACTGTGTGGCCAGCGCGGGCGAGCTTTTCGGCAGTGGAGCGGCCAAAACCGCTCGATGCACCAGTAATGAGAATCGTTTTCGACATTGATTTTTCCTTTCGATGTGAGAGTCCGGCTCGGGACTGTTCAACCCTGGATCTGGACGACCACGGTCGCGACAGCTCAGGGAATGTCACGCACGCAGGCCGAATTCATGTAATCAATAAAATTACTTTTTAAGGATTACATGAATGCTATGTAAGTTGTCAAACGGTATTTTGAGGATTACACTCAACGGATGGAAATTTTGGCAGAAAAAGCGCCCGCATCGTTGCCAGCCCTTAGGGTTGGCGATCATCTGGCTCTTGATTTTCTGAATTCCATCGCAGGACCTCACGGCACTTGGTATGAGTGGATTGGAGACGGCCCGGCGTTCATGCTCTGGCTGGAACAGGTCGGAATGATTACACCCGATGAGCGTAAGAGAGCAACAGAAACGCTCTCTTCGCGGCAGTTGGATCATTTAGCCGCCGAAGCGCGCGATCTTCGTGAGTGGTTTCGGGGTTTACTTGCACGCGTTAAAGAACATGGCGTTCAAACTGTGGATGAGAAGGATGTCGATCGACTTAACTCATACCTCGCCGTAAGCGCAGTCTCTCAATATCTGCAAAGAACAAAGGACCTTCGGCTGGAACTCGTCCCGAGAAAAGATTTAGCGGAACCAAAGGCATTTCTCGCTCTCGTTGCAGAATCCATCGCCGAACTTCTCTGTGAAGAGAGTTTGAATTTGGTATCCCGCTGCGGAAGCCCTATTTGCTCGATCTGGTTTTACGACCGCACCAAGAGCCGTCGCAGGCGCTGGTGCAGCAAGGCCGTCTGCGGCAACAGGGCACACGTCACAGCATTCCGGCAGCGCACCAGAGATGTTTCCTAGGTGCTTCTCGGTCCGATCAGAAGAGAATGCCTGAAGAATTTGCGGCCCTTGCTCCTGCCTGTGGGATCGGCGCGACTGCCACGCGTTTGCGAGTGCGGAGCCTTTGCGCAACCGTTGCGTCCGTTTGGTCAAAGCCGGCAGTCCGAAGCACCGTTGTGCGTCCGATCGCAGCGGGAACTCGCTCGCCTGGGATGAGGATTCCGACGAGATTGACCGGGTCTGCTCCAGCCAGATTCACCTCATATTCTGCTTTTTGCTGAGCGATTGCCTGCAAACTTTCTACCGCTTCGGGAAGCGCAAATTGCTCGCCGCTGAAATTGCGGACAAACCTCCCGCCTCGGATCTCTCCTCGATCTTCAAGGCGCCGCAGCATACGCAGCAGAACTCCCCAACGCGGTAGGTTCGATTCCAGACTGAGCAGATCACGGAAGACAACACCATAGCGACAAAGCAACATCCTTGCCGCCGATTCCACCGCCGCATCCTCAAAACGAGCTGCTTCGATATGATCCTCAGGAACTGGAGCGTCTGCGCGGAATAGCGACCATCGTCCAGCTGCTGTCCGCGACTTTCGATACCACGGTTGATTCGACGTCCGGCGGTCAGGATCAATCATGGCTCTTAGCTGATCGAAACCGTCCGCTGCAGCAAGGCCCGCTGCGGCAAGCTCCCAGAGGCCATGCTCAACCTGAATCGGGATAAGACCGCAAGATCGCTGTATCTCTTCCGCAAAGCAGGCACCCTTCTTCTTCATCAGGTCGAAGACAATCGACGCATTCGGCGTGAATGCACGCGCGAGTTTTTCATCGTCAACGCGGTGTTCGCGAAGGGCATAATCCAACCACGCTGCTGAGTCGCGAAGATAGAAGGTGATGGGAGCTGCGCCTGTGGGTGTAATTCGACGTGGTGCATTTCCGTTACCTTCGTGGAAGGCGGGATGAGGGGATACTCGTCCCCAGCCTACGACACCGGACAAACACAGGTGATCCAGCCAACGCGGATCGTAGTTGGCAACGCGCGATGGGAAAATCATTTTTTCCCACTCAGCGGCCGGCGCTTCAAATCCCTCCAGCTTTGAAATCGCCTCGAGCAGTCCTTCTTCTCCTGAAAGCTGAGTCTGTGGAGCGAGGTGTTGCCAGCGCAGCAACCACCGCATGAAAGTGGAGGATGAAACCGCCTCTATTTGCTTCCTGCGCGCTCCTATTGTGAACTTGTGAATGCGTTGAAGAATACGACGCTCGCACCACTCTACCTGGAGCTCATCCTCCACAGGTGGATACTCGAAGCTACCGCGCATCAGGAGGCCCTGGACCTCCAGAGCGATGAAGGCGTGGAGAACAATCTTCGGCTCAAGAGAGAATTGTGTCCCAAACCGCGTTGCAGTCACGGGACCGAGTATCTGAATCCATCCTTGAATGCACTTGTGAAGCGCCTGCTCCCGCATCTCGCTCGACACGGCAGCCTTCGTCCATAGTGCGTTCGCCATAGGAGTGCGTTCCGCGGCAATCCAACATGGAATCCCACCACAGTCCATGGTCTGCGCGCGCCCACTGTTTTCGAGGCGCTGATAGAAGTCGGGCCAATGTGCGGTTTTCTCTTCGTCGAGCATTGGGAGTGGTAGTACGACCACGCTCATCAGAAGGTCATGCAGTTCATGGTGATCGCGAATGTCAGGCCAGCATTGCGCCCGGACTGCTGCAATCGCCTTGGCGTCAAGTTTGCCTGGACGTTCCAGAACGCTGGGAGGAATGCTCGTCTTGAGAGATACCGCGCGGGCTCGGCGTTCTTCGAGTCCAGCCTCATCGAGAAATGCATACGGATTTGCATTGATGAGTTCGTGTGCAAACTGTGATGGTACAGGAGTGTCAACAGCAAGGCATTGAACACCGCCGCTCTGAATGCTACGCAGTACCTCGAGCAGGCCATTGAGATCCATTGCTTCCTGCAGGACGTCCTGCATCACTTCGCGTACCAATGGATGATCGGGGATTTGAATATCTCCCTCGATGTTCTCGAAACACGCAGCAGCTTGCGGAAAGACACTGGCCAGCAAGTCTTCGGAACGTGTGCGCTGAACCTGTGGAGCGATGCGTTTCCCATTCGAGTTCCGCAGAAGTTGAAGGCTGCGCCCGGCAGCCCAGCGCCAGCGAGTCTTAAATACAGGGGCGGCAAGAGAGGCTTGTTCGAGCAGCGACGTCACCGTGACTTCTGTGAGGAATTGGAAAACATCGGAGAGCGGGAAGCTATGCTGTTCGGCAAGAGAGATGTTGATGCCGTTATCGGTCGCTGCCGCTTGAAGCTCAAAGTTGAAGCCCCGGCAGAAGCGTTTGCGAAGCGCAAGACCCCATGCCTTATTGATCCGTCCTCCGAACGGAGCATGAAGAACTAGCTGCATTCCTCCACCCTCGTCGAAGAAACGCTCCGCAATAATGGTCGATTTGGTCGGAACAGCGCCAAGCACCGCTCTTCCCGCGACAATATATGTGACTAGCTGTTGAGCAGCCCATTCGCCGATTCCGCATTGCTCCATTAACCAGGCGATTGTCGATGAGACTGCGGGATGAGCCGGCGAAAGAAACTCTGGAGAGAGAGCAGAGGTTCGTTGTGAGATGTCCGTTCGTAACTCGCTGACTGCATCTGAGAGCACGTCGGTACGCTGTGGCGCCTCTCCCGTCCAGAATGGAACACTGGGAGGGGCTCCGTGCGCGTCTTCGACATGCACTTTTCCAGATGGATCGATCCTCTGCACGCGCCAACTGGTGTTTCCGAGAAGGATCACATCTCCTGGACTGGAGTCGACTGCGAAGTGTTCGTCGAGAGTGGCAATCTGGATCTCGTCCGGCTGCAGGATCACATTAAATAGCCCGGTGTCCGGGATCGTGCCCCCATTGGAGATAGCAATCATCCGGGCGCCACGACGCGGATGAAGTTCCTCGTGAATACCATCATGCATCAGGTATACGCCGTATCGTCCACGGCTTGACTGGATTCCGTTAGAGAGAATTCCGACTACTTCTTCATACTGAGCCGCAGTGAGTTCCCGATACGGATAGGCACGTCGTAGGACATGAAACAGCGACATCTTTTCCCACGGTTCTGCTCCACAAGCTGCGACAATCTGCTGCATGAGAACATCCATTGGTTGCGGTGGAATTTCGAGCTGATCTAACTCTCCACGCCGCATTTTGCGTACCAGCGCAGCTTGGTCGATCAGGTCGTCCCGTGTTGTTGCGAAAAGCCTTCCTTTCGGTATGGCGCCACGCCAGTGCCCAGCGCGTCCGACTCGTTGCATGGCGACCGAAATGGAGCGCGTGCTTGCGATCTGACAAACCAGGTCAACATTGCCAATATCGATTCCAAGCTCAAGCGACGCTGTGGCCACCAGAATCTTGATCTCACCACGTTTCAGACGCCTCTCCGCGTCAAGACGCAGCGCGCGTGACAGTGAACCATGATGTGCGGCGACGTTTTCCACGCCGATCCGCTCTGCAAGCGCGAAAGAGATTCTTTCAACCAGCTTCCGTGTGTTCACGAAAACCAGGGTGGAGCGATGAGTTTCGGTATAGGCCGCAAGCTTATCGAATATCTCTTCCCACATGGCTTGCGATGTGACAGAGGTGAGTTCGACTGTCGGGACCTCGATAGCCACGTCCATAGTGCGTCGTTGCCCTACCTGGACGATGGATGCGCGATCTCGTCCGGGGCCAACGCCAGTGAGGAAATCTGCGACGAGTTCTATGGGATTCTGGGTTGCGGAGAGACCGATCCTTTGCGGAGGGGAGATGAGTCCAGAAATGAAGGCACCTGGAGATAACCTGTTTTCGCCGCAAACAAGTGCTTCCAGGCGTTCCAGAGTTAGGGCTAGATGGGAGCCGCGCTTGTCGTCAGCGACTGCGTGGATCTCGTCAACGATGATCGTCTCTACATGGCCGAGATGCTCGCGGCTGCGCTTGGAGGTTAGAAGGATGTATAGCGATTCTGGAGTAGTGACAAGTATGTGGGGAGGATTGCGCAGCATCGCTGCACGTTCCTTCTGAAGCGTGTCGCCGGTGCGCACGGCGGTCCGAATCTCCTGCGATAGATAGCCTCTCTCTAGTGCAAGCTGCTGGATCTCCTGCAGAGGCTCTGCGAGGTTCTTCTGGATGTCGTTGGAAAGCGCCTTCAGTGGCGAGACGTAGATGACTTGAGTCGTCGATGCCAGCGAGCCCTCGATTGCTCGGCGCAGCAGACGGTCAATACAAACAAGGAATGCCGCGAGTGTCTTGCCTGAACCAGTTGGCGCAGAAATCAGAGTTGGCTTACCGAGAAGAATACTCGGCCAGCCATGCACCTGTGGTTCAGTCGGAGTACCAAAGCGGCGAATGAACCATTCGGCAGTGACCGGGTGGGCCCAGGACAGTTCTGCGGGGAAGTCCATGAGATATTCTACCTTGTTCGCCTTTTCTTTGCCTTAACTTTTGATGAGACTTGATGTTCGCGCAGCCGCCGCATGCTCAGAGTCACTATAGATAGGTTCAAATCCGCATGGCGAATAAATAGCGAATATGCGAGAATGCTTGTAGCGGAAATCATCATAAGGGACCGAGCAAAACACCAGGACGAATGCCGGAGAACCGAAGTTTATGGTGAGTAGCGAAATGTCTATGACTACGATTGTGCCCAGCACGCCCGCTGTTCCCGCGAGCGCCCCCAGTCTGGAAGCCATTGGATTTCGCAAAATCGTACATGTCGACATGGATGCCTTTTATGCGTCGGTTGAACAACGTGACGATCCCTCTCTCAAAGGCAAGCCCGTTGTAGTTGCATGGAAAGGAAAGCGCTCTGTCGTGTGCGCAGCTTCGTATGAGGCCAGGCGTTATGGCGTGCGCTCGGCGATGGCTGCAGTTCAGGCTGAGCGTCTGTGTCCTGATGCCATCTTCGTGCCACCTGATTTTCCTCGCTACAAAGCTGTATCGCTGGCCATACGGAAGATCTTCCAGAGACATACAGATCTGATCGAGCCACTTTCCTTGGATGAGGCATATCTCGACGTAACAAGCAACAAAACCGGTCTTCCTACGGCCACGCTCGTCGCAAAAGCGATACGCAGTACAATTCGCGAAGAGCTTGCTTTGATCGCCTCTGCAGGAGTTGCTCCTAATAAGTTCTTGGCCAAGATCGCCTCCGATTGGAAGAAGCCCAATGGCCTCTTCGTGATTCAACCGCACGAAGTGCAGAGCTTTTTATTGCCATTGCCTGTGGGCCGTATCCCTGGCGTGGGTAAGGTCACGGAGAAGAGGATGTCGGAAATCGGCATCAAAACTGTTGGCGACATCTGTTCGATGGAAGTGCGTGAACTGGAAGCAGAATTTGGCCGTTGGGGAATACGTCTTTACGAGCTGGCACGAGGTATCGATCACAATCCAGTTGTACCCAACCGAGTTCATAAGCAGATATCTGCGGAAGACACATTTCAGGACGATATTCCACTATCTGAATGTGAGTCGCATATTCGCCGTCTCGGAGAGAATGTGTGGGTCGCATCTCGTGAAAATGCCCGAGGAGCGCGAACGGTGGTATTGAAACTCAAGACAAAAGAATTTCGCTCCATGACTCGCAGCCTCAGCTTGTCTTCGCGCATCTCCTCATGCGAAGAGCTTACGTAGATCGCATTGGGTCTTCGCGAAAAAGTTGAACTTGGTCCGGACCAACTCTATCGCTTAGTAGGCGTCGGCCTTAGCAACTTTCAGGCTGATACAGAACCATCGTCATCTCTTTTTGATCTGTAGCCCGATTGGATCGATAACCGGTTAAGGAAGCGATAGCGATAAACCTCTACCGCTTCCCAAGCCCGTATCAAGCTAGAGAATCCCGCTCAGACTCTCATCGATTCGTTCCTTTGGAACGCACCCAATGATTTGATCAGCAATCTTTCCGTCCTTGAAGACTAGAAGAGCAGGGATACCGCGGATACCATAGCGCGCCGGCGTCTGGTTATTTTCGTCGACGTTCATCTTCATTACTTTGAGCTTGCCATGGTAGCTTGTTGCCACCTCTTCTACAACAGGCGCGACTGCGCGACATGGTCCGCACCAGCCCGCCCAGAAATCAACCAGGACTGGCTCCTGCGACTGAAGAACTTCCGCCTCGAAGGTTGAATCCTTCACTTCTGATATGTTTGCCATGATTCCTCCAATGACTCGTTTGAGGTTGTTCACTGGCTCGCTAACACGCCAGTCAGGGGTGAGAAAATGAGCCATCGCATTCTTTCTTCGACCGGATGGCTCAAACTTGTGGACTTCTGCAGGCGGCATCGCTGAATTACCTGCCGCGTGTCAGGTGACGTTAATTAGGAACACTCCATCCACCGCCAAAGCTCCGAAACACTACAACCGCGGCGCGTGCAGAATCTGCTCGGTTGGCGTCGAGTTCATCTTGTGCCGTGAGGAGCTGCCGATCTGCATCGAGCACGTCTGTGAGTGTGATTGACCCGGCACGGTACGCCTGCTCTGATAGGTCACGCGCTTTCACGAGTGATTGCACTTGAGCCTGCAATTCTGCACCATAGGCCTCGGTCTGAGTCAGCATTGCCAGAGCGTCTTCAACATCTTCGGCAGCGTGCAGAACTGCCCGGCGATAGCCAACAAGGGCCTCCGCATTTGCGCCCTTCGCTTGTTTGACCTCGGCGTCTACTCGACCGAAGTCAAAAAGACGCCAACGCAACCCAGCGATTGCACCCGGCTGAAATGCTTCCTCCGTGAACAGATGCCCAGAGTTCAAACTGTCGAGACCGAGAACCCCGGTGAGCGAGAGCTTCGGATAGTATTCAGACACTGCGACCCCGATGCGCTCATTGGATGCCGCGAGGTGCCGCTCAGCTGCGATGATGTCCGGGCGCCGCCGCAGTACATCGGTCGGCTCTGGACTGCTGATATTGGGGATAGATGGAATCGGCGCGGTGGCTTCGAGTTCCTGAGAGTAAGTTCCTGGTTGAACTCCTTCGAGAACATCGAGGCGATTCAACTGCTTTTCGAGCGCCAAACGGAGTAGAGGTATCGTAGAGCGCGCTTGTTCGAGTAACGCTTGAGCCTCTGCAACTTCACGACCAGTTCCAGCACCAGCGTCGAGCCGGTTCTTTACGAGCTTGAGCAGATGCTCATCCGTCTCGATCTGATTCTTGGCGACTGCTAAGCGAGCTTGATAGCCCCGGATTTGCAGATATGCGTCTGCTGCCTCCGCAGCCACCATCACTCGCGTTGCAATCCTATCCGCCTCCGCAGCTTCAACCTCGTCGCGAGCCGCTGCAGCGTTATGGCGTAATCCTCCAGCGACATCAAGTTCCCAACTTGC
Organism: Occallatibacter sp. FHG110214_02; assembly: GCF_059115385.1. Taxonomy (NCBI): domain Bacteria; kingdom Pseudomonadati; phylum Acidobacteriota; class Terriglobia; order Terriglobales; family Acidobacteriaceae; genus Occallatibacter; species Occallatibacter sp. FHG110214_02. Next base: position 234,033 of record NZ_JBZYWK010000005.1, read on the forward strand.
TGATGGACCGATGGTGTATTCGTGGATGTCACGCCTAAAGGTCGGGTAGCTGCCAGCAATGCTACCGAGGTTTCCCTGAAGGCTTTGGCGCTCTGCGGCTGCCGAAGCGTCAAACTCTCCTGTGGGGTAGAGTTTGGCGCCTTCACCCGCGGCCTGGGCGCGCGCTTGGTTTACGCGCGTCAACGCGGCCTCAAGATCGAGATTCTGGTCGAGAGCCCGTTGAACTACGGTTACCAATAGCGGGTCGTTAAAGCCAGTCCACCAATGATCAAGCGCTGGCGCAGCAGCATTCCCCGCTGCGGGCGTATCGACCTTATTGTGGAATGGCGCAAGCGCTGGTGTTGGCGCCTTGTACTTCGGACCAACCATGCATCCTTCGAGAAGCAGACTCAACACAAGAGTGCTCAGGCCTACTCTAGCGATACTGATATGGGAGCGGCTCATGCGTTCCTCCTGCTGAATTTCCGGACGATTGTGTAGAACGTCGGTGTGAATAGAAGCCCGAAGATAGTCACTCCAAGCATGCCGAACAATACAGCCGTACCGAGTGATTGACGCATCTCTGACCCGGCTCCCTGTGCCACCGCAAGCGGTGCAACGCCAAGGATGAAGGCGAACGAGGTCATCAGAATCGGACGGAGACGAGTTCTGGCTGCGCTCACCGCCGCCTCCTCTGCCGGTACATGGTCAACGTCTTCCCGCTGTTTAGCGAATTCCACGATAAGAATCGCATTCTTTGCAGCCAGCCCAACGAGCACGACGAAGCCAATCTGCGCCAGAATATCGATAGGCATATTCCGGGCATGAAGACCTGTCGCTGCTGCTAACAAACACATCGGAACAATCAGCACAATTGCCAACGGCAGCTTCCAGCTTTCATACTGTGCCGCTAAGACAAGGAAGACAAA